>JAQWRY010000033.1 GCA_029243485.1 Candidatus Binatia bacterium
TGACGCGCCGAGAACAGATCAAGAACAAGACAATGGCCCGTCGTAAGCGACAGAATCTACGCGCCGCGTAGGCGGGCAAACGTGCCGGAAGTGTCTCTTATAAATCGACCCCAAAGATCCCGACTCAGCTGACGACGTACAGACGCTGAGAATGCCACCGCACAGGAGCAGGGCTCTGTCGTTCATCGCGCTGGTCCCAACCTGGCGGGATTGGAGGCGGAGAAGGGGTCGATTGTTCGTTCTACCACGTGGGGTGCGATGCTGGTCTCCGGGAAGCACCCGCGCACCGTAAATCTCCCATACGTTCCAGTAGCCTCGGGCCGAGTGTTCGCTCGGTTGGAACTGAATTCCCCAGCGCCGATGGCCCGGGCGTTTTATCGCACCTCGCGCGACCCGAAAATCCGCGATGGACGCAGTGTGCCCGCCTCCGCTTCTCAGGATGGGACGACGCTGGAGTTCGCGGTAAAAGACGACGAAATCGTGTGGTCGCTCGCGGTCCGGTTCGGGGATGGTCCCGGCAAAGTCGGGCTCCGGGCCGTCACGGTGGCGCGCACCGCTAGCGGGCTCGATGTCTCGGCGGACGCCGGCGACGGGAACACTGGTGAGGTCGACGACGAGACAATCGAACAGCTCCGTGCGCTCGGCTACGTCGAGTGACGTCGGGAGTTGGGGGCGTGACTAGACTACGTCCCCACCGGGCTTCCGGCCGGTGACGTACATCGTCGCAGCAAGGCGATGTGCCTCGGGGAATCGGTTCACGAGCGCGTCGATGAACTTGAAGGGAAACAGGAGAAGCGTCGCGAGTCCCTTGATCGCGGTGTACCCGCGGGGGAACTCGAGCCCCGTCACGACGTAGCACCACTCGGTTAGTAGGTTGACCATCGCAGAGCACGGTCCGCCGTAGATTCCGATCTCAATGTCGGTGAACGCATCGAAGTCGGCTGCCAAGCCTTGCTTGGACCAGCGGCGGTAGTCGGAGGGATGACCGTGGAACGGGAATAGAAAGGGCGCGATGAAGAAGAAGCGCCCGCCCGGCTTCAGAACCCGAAACGTTTCGGCGATCACGTGATCGGGCCGCTCGACGTGTTCGAGTACCACTTCGCTGAGCGCCCCCTCGAGGGAGCCGTCGAGAAACGGGAGGCTCTCCGCGGTTCCGACGAGGTCGACACCGGGGAAGTCGTCGATGTCGAGGTGGAGGCCGCCGGGATAGCGTGATGTTCCGCTACCGATCACGACGTAAGGCGCCTTGCCGGCGGACACGGACTTCTTTGCGTCTCGCCACCCCGTCCCCGGATAGTACTCCGACGAGACGACGCTGCGAAGCGCACTCACGAACTTGCTCGGCTCACGGTAGCCTCGGACCATCGTTGACCCATCGATGCCGACGAGTGCGCTCCGCGGCCCGGTGTCACCTGAAAGGAAATGGACCACAGAGTCGCGAACCGGGTAGATCGCATGACACGTTGGGCACTTCAGTCCCTCGTCCGTCGTGTCGAGTTTGTCGTGGTGGATGGGGCAGGCGAGGAGATCGTGCCAATCCTTGTGTGCGGTGGTCATGCGGGATGCTCCGAGTCTTCTTTAGCCGACGCTCCCGATCGATGCATCGGCCGTATAGGTCGGACGTGACGCTCAAGCCTTCGGCTCTAGCGCGAGGTTGCTGGACACTGTGAATCCTCCGGATGCATATCACATACGGGGGGAATCGAGCGCCGGCTCAGAACGCGTACCCAACGTTGGCGCCGACGACCAACGCAGCCTCGCGCGCAATGAAATCGACATCGATCGTCGGTGCCAAGATGAAGCGGTCGGGCTCCGCGATGCGTCGGAGGATCTGCGCACGATGATAGACTTCCTTGTCCGCGATGTAGTCGAAGATGTTGACGCGACCTCGTTGACCGCCTGATGGAACTCCGTCTCACCGGGTTTGCGGCGCTTCAACCCCACCATGAACTCGTTCAGGCCGACGTGATCGGACACTGGACTCTGGCAACTCCTCCGAAAGGGCGGAGATTCATTCTTCCGGACGGTTCAGGACCGACGACCTATCGCGTTGCCGAGCGCCCGGCCAGCCAAACGTTCCGTCACGTGCGTAGCGCGGACATGCTGAGGAGGCCCGTTCGGGGTTCGCTCAAGCAAGCCCGAACACCCGGAACCCGATCACCTTGGCCTCCTGGCGCCCGAGCGCGATCCCACCGGCCCCACTCAGAGTTCGAGCCGAGCGGAAGACCCGTGCGATCGGGGTGCCGTCGTCTGCGAGCACGTAGGTCCCGTTCGTGCTGAGGTCCTTCAGAACGAAACCGCCGTCCTGGAAGGAAATCTCGGCGTGATATCGGGACACCTGGGTCTCACCGGTGCCGATGTCGTTGTCGGCCCCTCGTCCGAGACGGACCTTGGGTTTGTCCGGTCCGACGGAGATCACCTGCGAGTCGTATGTGAGTTCCAGCCGAGCCTCCACGTGCGCCCAGGCCGTGTGGCTCGCGATCGTCGCGTCTCCGCTTACCTGGACTGGAAGGTATTGGTACACCTCGACCTCGCCCGGGCGGTTCCGCAAGCTGAGCTGCTTCATGCGTCGCGTCAAAGCTCTCATGAAGTGGGGGAGCTCTGCGTGAACCTCGCGCGAGAGGAATACCTCGTCGGCCGCCGCAAGTGACGCGAGGCGCGACGCGACGTTCACGACGTCGCCGTGGACGTCCCCGGCGTCGACCATCACGGGACCGCAGGCGATGCCGATGTGAACCTGGATCTGTGGGTCGTGCCCCCACGTCGCCGCCTCGACGGCGCCGAGCATCGCGCTGGCTGCCTCGACGGCAGCCGGCGCCGTCGCGAAGGTCGACAAGAGGCCATCCCCGAGACGCTTCACCGGCCGTCCCCCGGCGTCCTCAGTGGCGGTGAAGAGGAGATCGAGACAATTCGATGCGATCTCGAACGCGGCCCGGTCCCCCTGTTCCGCGTACAACTTCATGCTCTCACAGATGTCCGCGAAGAGAACGGTGAGTCCCAAAACCTGGTTTTCGTCACCGGTATTCACGGCTGCTCCACATCAACATCGCATGGCCGGCGAAGTCAAAATTTCTCGCCCGGGCCGGGGATGACGATAGGAAGCATGAATCCAGTTTTCGAACTCCAAAAAACCAGGGGCACATCACCTCTTCCGCAACGCCCGCAACTGCCTGGGCTGAGCGAACGCGGCCGGTCGCTCCTCAGTCGACGCCGAGGTGGCGGCGAAAGAACTCCGGCAGGGTCTCGCCCGAGAGGTCTTCCCGGTTGAAGGGCGCCGGTGCCTCCGCGTAGGCGACGACCTCGAGACCGACTTCGTCGGCCCTGTCCTCGACGGCCATCGCATGCAGGGGATGGTGCAGGAAGGCATTCAGCAGGTTGCTCAGTCCGACGTTGTAATTGTGGACGTAGATCGGCGCGTCCTGCGCATCCATGTTCTCCAGCATGTCGACCTCGGCCTGGTAGGCAAGGGCGTCTTCCTCGTAGAGGCCCTCGATCGTCTCCTGGGCGAGGAAGGTCAGGAGGTAGTTTTGGGCACCCACCGCTGCGGCGACCGTTGGGATATCCGTGCCCCCGAGCGCTGCCGCAAATTGACTGGTCAACGGGAGCAGAACCGCCTCCCAATCGAGAATGTCATAGGTTGCCTGAGTCGCGAACGCGCCGGCGGCCGAGATTCGAGAGGACTCCCGCTCCACCGGGTCTTCACTGTTGGGGTCCGCGAGGTCGTCGGTCGTAGCCAACCAGAGGCTGATGCCGGCACCCGCGGAAACTCCGTAGACCGCCACCCGTTCCGGGGCGAGGTTCAGGCTATGCGAGTGGTAGCGCATGAACTGCAGCGCTCGCGCCGCATCGTCGAGGGAGGTCCGAACGCCTCCCTGGGCGGGAATCGAGCTGGTTCCCTCACCTTGCGACGGCACCTTGAGAAGACGGTAGTTCACCGTCGCGAAGGCGACGCAATCCCTCAGAAGGTCGCGGGTTCGGCTCGCATGGGGGTTGTCGTTTGCGGCGCTCTTATTGCCCCCGGTGAATCCGCCTCCGTGGAAGAAGATCACCAGCGCGGTCGGCTCCGAGCAATCGGGCAGGTAGATGTCGAAGACGTTTCGCTCTGCCTCGCCATAGGCGACGTCAGCTGCGTACCGGGCCTCGACTCCCTCGAGGTCGATGGCCGACTCGGAGAAGGCCAGCTCGAGAACGGGTGGCGGAGGTTCCGTACTGTCGCCGCAGGAAAGAAGGGCGAGGACACCCAGAAGGGGGACAATTTTCAGGGTTTCTTTTCTTGCCTTCATCCCTCGAGTCCTACCGCGACGCTCCGGGCAAATCGAGCCTTTGTTCGGGTCCAGAGATGGTTGGACCAAATTGCCGCTGAAAGATGAGACACTGCGGGCCCAGAAGGAAGGAGAATCCGACAGGAACCGAGTCGTCGGTCGACCGCGGCTCTTGAGTGATCACAGGCTGTGCTATGTGTCAGACGTTGGGAGTTCCGGCGGAGGCAAATGGGTGGTCGCGCGCCGTCCGGCGGCTTCGCCGCGGCCGCCGCTGGCGGCGACCCGGCGACCTGGGCAAATAGGCCGTTCATGCTTCCTTTCGTCTGTAACCCCAGATCCTCTTCCCCGCCTGCAACTCTCCTTAACCTCTTCCGTGAACAGCAGAAAACCATGAACCTCAGAATTGCTCTCGTACTTGCGTCGTTACTCTTTTCCGCGTTGCCGGCTCACGCGAGCTCTCGCGGCAAAGTCGTCCTTCCTCTCGTCAATCCCGACTCTCTCACAGGGTCCTCCGCATGGAGCAATGACACAGTTGAGGCGAGCTATGTCATGAATCGCTGCCGATCGAGAATCAAAATAAACAGCCACGGTTTCCCGGGTCTTCTGGGCAAGGACATTGTCTGTCTGAGCAGCGGCGATAGCTACACGACGGGGAGTCCCGGTCGCGCCGACGGCAGCACCGCGGTCTTTCGAGGCACGGTCGACAAGACTACCGGCAAGCTCGATATGAAGTCAGATGATCGCGCCGTAGGCTGAGGCCTCTCGATGCCGTCGGTATCTCTAAATTTCCAAATGAGCTGCTACGAGGACGCAGGACGGAATCCGGCTTTGCGTTGCACGAGCGCCCTAGGCGTTTGGCTGCCCGCCAACAGTATCCCTGGTAGCGCGAGGTACAATGCGGGTGCCCAGATCGGCGTTTGCGCAGGTTTCAGCCCGGGATCCCGGATGACGCCGCCGGACGGCGAACTGCTCGCCGAGACCGGAGTACCCGTAGGGTGCAAGAAGTGCCCCTGAGAGCACCTGGTCACAGGTACGGATTCCGGTCGGGCGACCGCCGGAGCGAACAGCAGGAGCTTGACCTTGCCGGCCGAATGAGTCGATGAAGCACATGAGATGAGGGAACTTGGGATCATCGCCGCTTGCGCGCACGTGGTCCTGATCGGCTGCGGATCGCCGGGGGCGACGGCCCCACCCGAGGTCCCGGGATTTGATGAAATCCAGGGGAGAATCTTCGCCCGGTCGTGTGGACTCACGGCGTGCCATGCAGAAGGACGCGGTGCGGGCGGCCTGAGCCTGATCGGCCCCGCCGCCTACGACGATCTCATTGGAAGGCCCGCCAACGAACGCCCGGGCGAAGTTCGCGTCGTCGTTGGTGACGCGGATCGCAGCTACCTCATCCAAAAACTTGAAGGCCGCGGAGCGGTTCGCCCAATGCCCCCCAACAGCCCCTTGCCGCGAGCCGAGATCGACGAAATCGCCGCATGGATCGATGGCGGCGCGCCACGCACGCGAGGAGGGCCGACTCACCGGACCGAACAGGAGCAAAACTCTGCGGCCGTGAATGATTTCCCGAACCCACCGGCGTTGGAGCCAGGACAGCGAGCCTTCATCGCCGCGAAAGCCATGATCATCCCTGCCGGAACGGAACGCCAATTCTGTCACTACCTCCCCGCGGAGAACGAGGAATTCTTCGTTCGCGGACTTCGCGCGTACCAGGGCGTTCATGGTCATCACGCGAACCTCTTCAAGCGGCAGGGGGGTCCGATCGAGCCCGCGATCGAGGACTGCTCGGACGCCGAAGGAATGATTGGCCTCTTGCCGGTCCTCGTCCCCTCACAGGGAGGTGTGGCGGAACTCCCCGAAGGGATGGCCGTGCGTGTCGCAACGGGAACACAATTGGTCGTGCAGAGCCACTACGTCAATGTCACGTCTCGTCCGCTCAGAGTGCGCGACACCATCGTCGTGCAAATGAGCGAGCCCTCCGAGGTCCAAACCGAGATCGGAAATGTGGCGGTCGCGAACTTCGACTTCACGCTCGCCCCCAACGCGAAGGGTCAGGTGGTTCGCGCCGCGTGCCCGATCTCGAGGCCCATCACCGTGACGTCGCTGCGTGCACACATGCATGAGCACGGGGTCTCCATCCTCGTCGAGCATGAAAAAGTCAGTGGCGAGCGGATTTCGCTCTTCGAAATTGACCCCTGGCAACCTGAATTTCGCGATCTACTGCCGGGCGTCTCGTTTCACGAAAAACCACTGCGCCTCGAAGCGGGCGACTACCTTACCGTGGAGTGTACGTTCGACAATCCGTCTGATACCGCCATTCAGTTTCCTACGGAAATGTGCGCATCGTTCGGATATTTTCATCCGGTGACTCCAGAGGAACCTCAGTTCATCTGCTTCGTGCTCGACTCGCCCACCACCCCAAATCCGTAGGGTAAACTTTCACAACTCACCCTGGTCCACCCCGGCGATCCCCAGGAGCTAATTCGAATGCTACACCTCGACCTCACGACACGCACCGCGGTGATCAGCACTCTGTATACGGCAACGAACGTGGCCGGGGGCCAGACGACCGAGCAAGTTGCCCTGCTCGAAGCCCTGGCCCTGCACGTCATGCGAGTTCCGCCGTCCGCCGCCGCCCCAATCTCACCCAACGCGTCCGCCGCGGCCATCGAAAAAACCCGACTCCGCCGAGCCGTGGGCGAGATCCTGGTGGTGCTCGAACTGGTTCGCCATCCACCGAGCGCGCCTCTCACCGCACGGGTGGGCGAGTACCTCGCCGCATTGGAGATCGAAGAGGGCTTTCAAAAGCTCGCCGCGGACTACCTCGCCGACGACCGCGAGCGAGTCTGCAAAGATTGGGAGCGCGTACGAGAACCCGACCTGGTGGAACCTTTCGTCGAAGGCCTGGGCAAACAGGCCCTCACGACGAAGATGGAGGCGCTGGGCGACCTTCGCGCGGGCTCTCTAGGACGGGGACTCTTCGACTTTTACCGCCGCAACGGTTTCCCCTGGATTCCCGACGACGACCAGGACAATCTGATCGCCCACGACCTCACCCACGTGCTCGTGGGTTACGGTACGACCCCCGAAGCCGAGGTCGCGCTCCAGGGTTTTCTCTCGGGTGCGGCCCGGGGCGAGAGACACTTCTCGTCTCTCCTGGCCGCCCTTCTCCTCTTCGAAGTCGGGATGCTACCCTTCCCCGACATCGAGCCCATCACCGGGGTGCTGGCGCGCCCCGGCGCCGCCGAACTCTTTGCCGAGGCCATCGAACGCGGACTGAAATGCCCCGGCGCCATCGCCGGCGACCACCAGGCCCTCCTCCCCCTCCCCTTGGGTGAAGCCCGCGCAGTCCTCGGCATTCCCGAGCCCGGGCCCGGGCCCCACATGTTCCTTCTCTAGAGTCCGGCGACTGCCGCACCACTCCGGGGTCGAAGGCGGGATGCCCCGCACGAACGGCATCTCGTCTCCGCCCGCAGGGCGTGGCCGATTCGATAACCTCGGGGACGCTCGCCTCGCCGCGCAGTCCTGCAAGGACGATCCGAATCTTCTCTTCCGCCGAAAAACGACGTCGTGTCTTGCGCTAAATGTCGCGGACGACCTTCTCTGCACTCTCTCCCTTACCCATTGGATTCTCCTTCCCTTTGAGCCGGGAGTGTCTCTTATTTCATCGACCTATTTGGTCCAACCGTTTCTGAACCCGAACAGCCCATCGTCGCCGCCTCCCTGGCCGCCCCCCTCCTGGGCCGCGGCTAGGTCTCGGTCGTCACCCTGCCGATTTCACATTACCCATGACAAAGCCGGGACGAGCCGCCGTCGAAAGAAGTTCGGCGCGAGAGCCAATGAGTGTGTGGCGCGCCGATGAGAGGTCTCGTTCAGAGCGAAGGAGTTCGTCGATGGTACGCAGGCCGTTGTCGTAGGATTCACGCGTGGCATTGTAGGCTTCCTCCAAAGCTTCAAGCAGAGCGACACCGTATTCGTATCGGCGGCAGCAGGCCTGATAGTCGTTGTATGTGCTCCAGACTTCATTTGTAGTTTCAAATTCGATTGAACGAAAAATCTCCTTCTGCCTTTCCGTTTCGGTCCGTGCTTTTCGGACACGATTGAGGCGGGAAAAGCCTTCAAAGAAAGGCCACGTGATGACGACCTGCGCACCGTACAAGCCTTCGATCCCGATCACCGGGAAACAATCAGCTTTGGCTTCGCTGAGGGCGGCTTCACTCGCCCGGAGACGGGCCAGCTCCAGATTCAGGGCTGCGGCATATTCAAGGGCTCTAATTGCGTCAAACTCATAGAAGCCTAATTTGACGCGGTAGATGACTCTTTGAATCTCCCGGTTAGAGCTGAAGTTGGCCGCCGCAAACTGTCGCCTGGCCACTTCGGAATGAGCACTGCGCCGTTCGAAGTCGAGAAAAATATAGGTAATCTCGAGTTCGGGAATGATGTCCGCGCCGCGGTATACGGCCGTGCCGGCGGGGAAGAACATGGCTCGTTTTGAGAGGCCACCCTGGCTCCGACCTCAACACTAGGGTAGAAGGCACTCATACTTTCACCCACCGCGGCCGCGGCGATGCGCGCCTGACTCCAGCGGACTCGGGCGTACGGATTTCCCTCAAGCGCAAAGCCGATCAGATCGGATAGCTGAAGCGGCTGAATCGGGCTTGAGGGCGGAATGCTCGCACTCAGTTGTGTCAGGATTCGTTCGGCCGTTTTCGATGAGGGGGAGTTCCGTTTGCGCGGTCTGCTCGTGGTCGACCGGGCGCAGAGACAGCAGGTCGTCAAGCGATCGATCATTTGGCTTGGTATCCGGTGGAATCCAGGTCGCTCGGGAAGAAGGTGAGGCCGAAGCCTTGGGATTCCACTCGGAGCTTTGTTTAAAAGCGGCACAGGGGCTGAGAAATGAGGCCAATAGGAGCATGAGGAATGCGTACTTTGAGCGATAGAAGCATCTCGCGAAAAGTTGCATCTGCTCTATCATCCTGTGACTCTAGCGGAGTGGCAACTCCAGATGAGAGGGCTTTCACAGGTATGGCTCGATTTAGAAGCACGGACCCATTGAGCTGGCTGACTCTCGGCTTCTTGGCCGTAGGGCCGGTTGGCTGCGATCCTGTTCTGGATGTCGACGGAGCATTTTTTCCCTCCTGGATGCTCTGTATGATTCTCGGGGTCGGGCTTACTTTTGCGTTCTATCCACTCTTTGTTCGAATGGGCATCGAATCCCATATCGGGCCGCCGGTCTTGATTTACCCGAGTCTGGCTCTTCTTCTCACACTCACGACATGGTTGATCTTCTTCCGATCATGAAAATAAAGGACATTGTCAGTCAACGTGGATTCTGAACCGGATTCAGAACAGGGCGCATCGCCGGACTCCTCGCACATTCAGCGTTTCGTGGGGCGAGCGGTGGGCATTGGAATCGTCCTGGGGGCGGTACTGCTGTCTCTTTGGGTCTATCGAGATCTCTCCATCTGGCCACGTACGGATGACGCGTACGTTCGGGCCAATACGGTTGGCATCGCACCTCATGTGAGTGGCCCCATCATCCAGCTGTCTGTGGTCGATAACCAGCCTGTTAGTGAGGGCGAGGTTCTTTTCGTTGTCGACCCGCGGCCCTACCAGGTGGCTGTGGCAAGGGCGGAAGCGGAGCTCCTGATGACAGACCTCAAAATTGAAGCGATGGAGGGGGCCGTTCGCGCAGCCGAAGCCGAAGTCAAGCTAAGGAAAGCGGAGGCGGAGTACGCCGTGCAGTATCTTGAGCGCCTTCGCCCTCTGCTGGAGAAGCAATTCGTGACGGCTAACCAAGTTTTCGAGGCGGAGAGCCTGGCCTCAGCCGCTTCATCAGCCATGGAGCGGGCCCATTTTGAACTTGATCAGGCGAAGAAGGAACTGGGAGAATTCGACGGGATCAATGCCCATCGCAAGGCGGCCGAGGCCAAGTTGCTCGAGGCCGAGTTGAATCTCGGGTATTGCGAGGTTCTTGCGCCTTTCGATGGCTATGTGACTAATCTCAACATTGCCGTGGGTGAATACGCTAATCGAGGCGAACACGTCTTTGCTCTGGTGGATAACCGGAAGTGGTATGTGATGGCCAATTTCAGGGAAGTCTTCCTTGAGAACATAAAGCCGGGGATGAAGGCCGAAGTGTATTTGATGTCCTATCCGGGCCGACGTTTCGAAGGAGAGGTTCAGGGAATTGGCTGGGCGCTCTGGCAGCGAAATGGGAGTACGGTTGGTATTCTTCCCGATGTTGAGCCGAGTCTGAATTGGGTACGGCTTGCGCAGAGATTTCCGGTGCGCGTCGTGCTTGAAAAACCCGACCCCGATTTCCCCTTTCGGATGGGGAGCACAGCGGTGGTGACCATCAAGGGCTTTCCGAGTCTCTCCTCCGAGTCAAGGTGAGTCTAGGCGGGCCGTATCGTCGGAGCTTGGCTTCGACGCTCTGAACCTCGCAGTCGCGCGAGTAGGGAGAAGCGATCACCACTGATCGAAAATTCCTGGGTGTCCTTGGCCATTTGCAAGAGCAGAATTTCGAGTTGTTGGTAGAAACCGAGCTGGGCACGTAGTAGGCGATGATAGTTGCGCTCTGGAAGTGTGGGCGAGTCGCTGAGCGACTCGCTTTGAAGAACGGATTCGGAGAGCCGCAGTTTCTCACAATAGCGAGACACGGCCTCGACCGCGCGAGAATCCGAAGACTCGGGATTTTTCAACCGAGTCGCGAGTGACTCAAGAATTTTGGGCAGCGTGCGCCCCGCGTCTTCAAGTGCATTGCGTCCCGCGAGGTGGGGTGCTGCGATATTCTGGAAATCCAGTCTATTCCAGACTACGGACATGATGACTCTTTGAATCGCGCGGGTCTCGTCAAGGACCGTGTGGAGAGCCGCGGAATCTCGCTGGTTCTTTTCTTTTTGTCGGGAAAACCAATCCTCATAGCTGGCTTCGGTGAGGAGTCTATAGCCAAAAGAGATGCGTCTATATATCTCATAGCGAATGCTATAGGTGTTGGCTTTTTCAACTTGGACTCCGCCTCCCTCCAATCCGATCATGGCGCCTTTTGCCATCAGCCGGAGCGTCTCTGCGCTGTTGTCTACGGCCCAGATCCGGGCACGGATCTCGCCGAAAAGGCCATAGACGATAAGAACCGAGCTGAGTCCGGTAAAAATGCCCAACAGACGATCGCGAAAAGGCATCAGGTCTATGCTTGGGGAATGAGATGAAGCCAGGGCGAGCCCTGCCACCAGCCCGATTTGCAGACCCGTATAAGCGATCCGCGTGCTTCCGGTTTGCACCCAGGCACCCAGTGTACAGACTAGTCCAGCGGCGACGAGAAAAGGTGGCAGGCTCGTAATGTTGGGGATGACGAACAAGATGACCATCATGCTGGCCAAGCCGCCGATGGCGGCACCCGCGATACGAAGGATACTTTTTTGAATCATGGCACCGTAGTTGTCGAGAGAGACCAGGACTGCGGTGACCACGGCTGTGATGCCTCCCGGCCAATCCACCGTATTGAGGTAGACGTAGGCAATCAGGGCGCCGAGCGCTGCCTTGGCGGCGGAGACCAGGTCGGTTTGGTTGATCTTAGAGTAGCCGTTTGAGGTCAAGCTCCCCTTTTCCAGTGGGAACAAAGAAGTCGAGGGGACCTTCTTTGAGTCAAGCGGGGCTGCTTGGCCGGGATTTTTCTTGCTCTGCGTCGTGTTTCCAGTACGTAGGAAACCGACACTTTCGGTCATGGAGTCGAGAGCCTCTGAACTACTGACGGCAGAGGAGAGCAGCGTACCCTCAAAGGTGTTCTGGGTTCCCGTCTCGTCCCCGTTCAGCTCTCGATCGTTCCCCTCCTCCGCTATGAAAGTTTCGGACACGACCTGATTCAAGAATGGAAGTGCGTCGATGGAGGGTGTCCACGCGCGCTGTTCAATAGCCAAGGCGTACGTGTTGCAACGCTCCTGTATCTCGAGGATACGTTCCCGAATCGGTACGCTGAATCTTGCATTTTGACCCCGCTCTGCAAGATACGCCGAGGCGCGTGCACTTTGCTGCGAGGCAATGGCAATTTGGTTCACGTCGCCTATCAGATTCACCATTTCGTGGTGATAGCTTCGGATCTTTTTATGGACGTGCTCGGCATTGTCCAGCCACGTGACCGATTGGGCGAGTGAGTTCATCACACGTTCCTCACCTAGGGCGAGCTGGCTTTCCTCAGTGATGACTTCTTCAGCAGGGAGGAGCGATTGGTTGAGTTTCTCAGCGGAAATCCGGAGGCTTTTGGCGAGGCCCTCCAGTAGAAGCTTCTGAGGGTTTTCAGGCCACACGAGGGCCTGGCAAAAAGTTCCAATGATATTCCCGAGCGAAATATCAACAAAGCGCCAGAGGCCGATGTAGACGCCTTCGGGTCCGCTCACGTCGACTCCCCCAATGGCCAGGATCATGGCGAGCGCGCCCAGGATAGGGATGGAGGGAGCGGCGGAAGTTCGACTCAGGTAGACGGCTACGCCGATGACGACACCCATGCAGGGTATCTGGAACCAGGGCTGTTGGTGGAAAAGAATCACCAGAATGATGGCCACGGTGCAGCCCGTAAAAACGCTCAACTGACGTTGCACGGCGCGTTTGACGGAGGCTCCTGTATCGCCCATCGAGACAATGAAGATGGTCAGAATGACCCAGCCGCCTTCGGGTATTCGAAGAGTCATCACCAAGGTCAGGGCGATCACGCAGCCGACTACGATGCGACCAATGGCCCGCCAGCGGGCCGGCGACAACTCGAGTTCTGATCGCAAGAAAGCAAATAATTTAGATGTCACTCTCATGGAAAGTAGCGCTGTCAGGACGCTTTCTAAAGAGAAGACGGACCGAACATTTTGATCTCAGACGATAGGAAGCATGAATGGCCTACTTGCCCAGGTCGCCGGGTAGCCGCCAGCGCGAAGCCTGGAGCCGGGCGCAGGTCTTCGGGCCCAGGCCGCCGCGGCGAAGCCGTCGGTGGCCCATCGTGGCCACCGTGATGGCCGGAACGGTCGTTGGGCGGCCGGCGGCGGCGTCCGGCCTTCTCTGGATCCTCCTCATGCGGAACCTCACCGCGTTCCCCGACTACACGGCAATCTATCTCCTCGGAGCCCAGATCTGCCTCTTCGGAGGATTTGCCCTCGCCTCCTCCAGATCCTTCGGGGGCCCGTTGGTCGCCGTGGCCCTCGCCGGCTTCGCCGCCAGCCACCTCGCCAGCGGCGTCTCGGGAACCGCCATCGCACGGGAGGTGAACCCGATCACGCGGGACTTCGAGACAATCCAGGAAACCCTGCGCCCCCCGGCCCACGATCTACGCCGGGACTGACCTGCTCTGAGTGTTTCGTGCTGGACGATCGCGCTCGACGGTGCGCTGGTGGTGCCTCCCCTTTCGAGCGGACCCTTTGTTCAGGTCAGTGTCGGAGCGGTTCACAGTTGCGCTCTCCGTCAGGATGGCAGCCTTGAATGTTGGGACCGGGAGCTGTCCGCCGCCCCCTCCGAAGTGCCGGAAGGAATCTTCGCTGAGCTGGCTTCTGGGTTGGGACATTCCTGCGCACGACGGATCGACGACGAAATTGTTTGCTGGGGTGAAACTGCGCTCGGTAAGACAGAACCGCCTCGGGAAGAACTCGAGACATGCGTGGCTGGCGGACACCGAGCCTGCGCTCTTCGCAGTGAGGGGCTCGGGCTCTGCATCGATTCCAACCCTTATGGGTCGGCTCCTGCAGCCGTCGAAACACGCTATCGCCAGGTGAGCATCGACGATGAATTCGGCTGTGCGCTCGACGGAGATGGGCGGATCGATTGTTGGTCCGCGTTGGGAGTGTCTGCGCCGGCGCCAGAAGGTTCGTTCGTCGAAGTGAGTTCGACCAAAGGCCTCGCGTGTGCGCTCGATGGGCTCGGACACGCCAGCTGCTGGTCAAATTCAATTTACGTGAACCCGCCTGGAAATTTTCTGCCAACACAGATCGCCCGCGAATCCTTCTCGCAGATCGATGTTACCCGACACTATGCGTGTGGCCTGACTGTCGCAGGGGGAATCCGTTGCTGGAGTCCAAAGGATCCGTTCGACGAACTGATGCAGCTACCGCCCTCCGGCCCGGGATTTGTCTCGGTAGCGGCCGGGAGTCGTCACGACTGTTCGGATTTTGGACCCCAAGGCTTCGACTGCCGCGACAGTGATGAGCAATGTTTCCAGGAGCCGAACCTGCCCGAGGTCTGCATCGGGCCAAGTGGGTACGCCGGACACATTTGCGCCATCGACACGGAGGGCACCATCGAGTGTTGGGGCAACGACGAATATGGGCAAGCGACCCCGCCTGCGGGTCGCTACACCGATCTGGCACTCGGTCGACACCATAGCTGCGCTCTTCGAGAGAATGGCTCGGTTGTCTGCTGGGGAGGGTCCACCGAGGACACGCAGGTCCCATTCGAAGAACGCTTCGTTCACATTGCCGCCGGGGAGTTCAATACTTGCGGCATCACGACCGAAGGACGGTTCCTATGCTGGGGCTCTCCTGCCGTCCGACTCTAGGCGGGGTCCGGAACGCGCGGCGCTGGTTTCGAAGGACGACAACCCGAACCGTGGAGCACAAGGAGAGTTTTTCATCCGCCGTCCGATCAGAGCGGCGATGGCGAGAAAGTGCGGACTCCCCCCGGGCCCCGGTCGGCCCGATCCGAGATTTTCCCTCGCGTCTGCGCCGAGAAAAGCTAGGTTCATCGAGAAGGAGGTTTCGCCCCAATGAATCTAGAGTCGACTGATCATCTCTTACGCAGAACTCGCTCCGTCCGGAAGCGCCTAGACCTCGAACGTCCGGTGCCACCGGAACTCATCGAGGACTGCATCGACATCGCGTTCCAGGCGCCCACGGGTTCCAATACCCAGGGATGGAGCGTCGTCGTCGTGACGGACGAGGCGAAGCGGCAGGCGATTGCAGATCTGTATCGCGACGGCATGCAGGGCTACGCGGCGATGCGCGAGTCCGAGGGTTTCGGCTTCGCCGATGGGGACCCGCGCGCCGAGCAGATGCCGCGTGTGATGGAGTCCGCGCTCTACCTGGGGGAGAATCTGCAGAAGGCGCCGGTGATGGTCCTCTTCTGTATCGAAGGGCGGGTCGAAGAGATGGGTGCTTTCGCGCAGGCATCGATCTACGGGTCAATTCTGCCGGCCGCCTGGTCTTTCATGCTCGCAGGCCGGTCGCGCGGGCTTGGAATGGCGTGGACGACCCTGCATCTCGCGCACGAAGCAAAAGCCGCCGAACTTCTCGGGATCCCGAAGAACGTGACCCAAGCCGTTCTCTTCCCGGTCGCCTACTTTACCGGGAAAGATTTCAAGGAAGCCAAGCGCGTGCCGCCGAAGTCACTCACACACTGGAACTCCTGGGGGACACATCGGTGAGGCGAACCCCGGACGCACTCCAGAAATATTCCTGAGTGCTGGAGGAGACACCGCCGCCGGTGGTGTCTCGGTCACGTCCGACGCCTTCATCATCGTGCCGAGCATCCACGCCAGGATGTAGCGCGAGTCATCGTCGAGCACGGTCAACAGGTAATACCAGCCCCAGCTCACCACACGCAGGTAGGTGAAGTCCGTCTGCCAAAGCTCATTGGGTCGCTTGGTCGGATGCTGGAAGCGATCGGCAGCGCGGATCAAGGCGTAGGCCGGGCTCGTGATCAGGTCGTGCGCCGTCAGGATGCGGTACACGCTGGATTCCGAGATGAAATGGCCCGTGCGGTCCGTCTCCTGCCACGCGAGCGCCCTGGGGGACTTTTCGGGATCGGCTAGCGCCGCTTCGACCCTGCGCTTTCGCTCGCACTCAGGGATGCGGTTCCAGTGACATCGCGTTGTGGGCTTGCGCGGCTCCAGGCCCGCGTCGCGGTGCTCGCGTTAGCGCTCGTACCAGGCGTGGAAAGTCGAACGCCCGACATTCAGCTCTCGCAGCGTGCGGCGCACCGACAGGTCCGAGCCCTCGACCAGACGGATCACTTCGCCGCTCGAAGCCGCCTTCAATCGCGCGTACCGTCGTCCGAGCCGGAGCCCAGCACGTTTTTTGAAGCAACCGCACTTCGAGCACCGTCTCGGCCAGGGCGTGCTTCAGTCGGTCGTTCTCCTCGCGCAGACCCTTCACCTCGGGGGCACTCGCCTCTTTGCCCCTGGTCATTTCGACTTTCTCGTTTCGACTTCTTTTCATGTGTTTCTTTGCTGAAGCGCTCGTGCGCGACGGGAGGTACCCACCTCGGGTCCGTCCGGGCTCCAGATGCGGACCAACCAGGTGACGGCGACGAGGTTGGCAAAGCCCTGGCAGATGAGAATCCACTTCGGCGCTTGGGCGCCCAGCAGCGCGGCGGCGAAGTAACCGAGAACCCCGACCCAGATCCAGCTGTCTTTGTAGGAAAGAAGAGCCGTGGCGCCCAAGCTGACCGCGTAGATGCTGGTCTCGAGACAGAGGCCCAGGTAGGCGTCGATGCCAAATTCGAGCAAGAGGATTCGGAAGACGACGACAAAGGAAATCCAGATGACAAGCAATTTGGCCAGGAAAAGATTGGCGAGATTCGCAAGAACCGTCTTTCGGATCAGGAACAACAGCAGGAGCGTCACTAAAAACATGAGCACCGAATGATGGAAGAGATCGAGCGAGTCGACGACATGTCGTCCCGTCAACGTGAGGAAACCCGATACGAAAGGAATTCCACACCAGAAGAGACCAATCAGCATCGCCAGCTTACGCCGGTCTTGCGCTCCTTCGCGAAGATCGTGCTCTTCGGCATTGATCTGAAGTTGCTCGAACTTCGCCCGCTGCCGACGGGACGCCGCATGCGCTGCCGCGAGTGCTGCAGAAAGATCGGCCGAGGGGGTTTCGACCTGGCTCACCAGCATCTCGGCCGCCGAGATGTTGCCCGTCTCCAACTCCAGCTGCGCCATCGCCTCCTGGGCGAGCGTCAAGGCCGATGCCGCTTCGAGATTTCCCTTCCACAAGCGAAGAGCCTGCTCGAAGGCGAATCGGCATTCCGTGAAGACTTGACGGCACCCGGCAATGGCTTTGTCATCGAGTCGGCCCGCGATCGACCGTCGGAGTTCCCCGAGACGACTCGCTCCCTCGCGGGCGAGGGCAAAGGAGTCTCGGTGGCGAAGGAATTCCGAAATGGCGCGGCGCAATTCCTCTGCGCTCTGGAAGCGCTCGCTCGGCTCCCGCCGAATGGCGCGATGAATGATTTCGACGATCTCGGGCGGTGCATCGTCCGGGAATTCCGGAGGCTCAGCCTCGAACGCCATTCGCAGCGTGCCGAGCAGAGAGCGCGCTCGGTAAGGAGCGTGCCCCGCCAAAACATGGAAGAGCGATGCCCCGAGCAGGAAGACATCCGTCGACTCCCCCAGCCCTACCCCGCTTTCAGAAAGCATTTCGGGCGCCATGTAGGCGGGGGTTCCCGCCACCGAGCGCACCTCCTCCCGCGTCAGCATTCGTCCCTTCCTAGACGGGTCGAGACTCAGCGCGACGCCCCAGTCGACCAGGTAGACCTCCCCAAAGGTCCCGATCATGACGTTGGCCGGTTTCAGGTCGCGATGCAGAATTCCCCGGCTATGCGCGAAGCTCACCGCATCACAGACCCGCAAGAAGATCTCGAGGTGCCAGGCGAGCTCGTCTCCCGACTCGAAGTGCGGGGCAAAGCGCATGTCGCCGATACACGACTCCCAGGAGACACCGGTGATCCGGCGCATGACGACCATGGGCGCATTATTTTCGCTTTGGCCGATGTCGTAGACGGGAACCACGCTCGGGTGTTCGAGCGTCCCGGTGACCCAGCCCTCCCGGACGAGAGCCGATCGTGTCTCTGAGTCGTCTCGGTCCGTCCTCGTGGTCTTGACGGCCACTTCACGATCGAGAGCCCACTGCCGCGCCGAATACACGACACCCATTCCACCCACTCCGATGGTCGGCCCGATCGTAAGAGCCGCAGGGGTCTCCACGCCCCGTTGCTTGAGAAGTGGTAGAGGGAGATCGTTCGTGACGGCCCCTCGGAGATCCGATGGCTCCGGGCGAATGGTCTCTGTTGGGGCAATGCTCTCCGGCAGAGCCAGGGTCGCATAGAGAGTCTCGAAGTCACGGGCATCCATTTGCCCTCGGGTGTCGTCGACCGTTCCAGCGCTGTCAAGCCCGCAGAAACCGGTCGTCGCGTTGCGTAAGAATTCTTTGCGGCCAAACTGCCCACCAGAGTGCGCAGCAGAGCACCTGCGCGCCCACCCCGCTTCCCAACCGGAGCCTGCCCCTCCGCGGGCACCGCCTTCCAACGGGACCTCGCACCGTGCGGGAGGGTTGGCCCGAAAATTGATTCCCATTGGCCAGCACGATGAAATTCAACCTTCTCAAGGAACGGTTGGTGGTTTGGGTGCCTGGAGCCTCTCGTACACCAATCCCGCCGCAGGCACTCAACTCGACGGATCCTGCAGCGGGGTTCGCAAGAGAGCTTCCCCTGCGACCGATCCGCTCGTGGGGCCGGTTGCGCAGGAAGTTTCGCGCGATCGTCCGAAGGTTTTTGTGCTATCGATCGCCGCACATGGCGCGACTTCTTTATGACAACGTAGACGGAAGCCCCAGGGAAATCACGCTGGGGAATCGGGACGTCACGATCGGCCGCGAGAGTGGAAACGAGATCGTACTGGGGAATCCCCGCACATCACGACAGCACGCGGTGATCCGATCGCAGGACGACGGCACCTATCAGATCGTCGACCTCGGGAGCGCAAACGGCACGATGTTGAATTCGAACCGCCTTCGAATGCCGGCGACGCTGCACGATCAGGATGTCGTGTCGGTCGGAAAGACACAGATCATCTTCTCCGAACCGAGAGCCGTACCGAAGCCTGCGATCGATTCGACCGCACAGATGTCGACCGCCATGGCCGCAACTTCGGCCGGGTCTTCTCTCATTGGCGCTGGCCCCGCAATGAGCGAGGTCTTTCGGTTGGCGGAAAAGGCCGCACTGTCTCCGATCGCCGTCCTCATCGAGGGCGAAACCGGCACCGGAAAAGAACTTTTTGCACAGGCTATCCATGCGTCGAGCCCGCGGGCGCGTGCCCCGTTTCTTCCCGTCAATTGCGCCGCCCTCCCGGAGTCCCTCATTGAAAGCGAGCTGTTCGGACACCGCCGAGGAGCCTTCACGGGCGCGCATCAAGACCGCAAGGGGATCTTCGAGGCGGCTTCCGGGGGGACGATCTTCCTCGACGAAATCGGTGAGATGCCCGCCGCGATGCAGCCAAAACTGCTGCGCGTTCTGCAGGAGGGGGCGGTCACACCGATCGGAGAAAGTTGCCCGCGAGCCGTCGACGTCCGCGTACTATCGGCAACGAACCGCGACCTGACACGCGAGATCGAGGACACGAAATTTCGTTCGGATCTCTACTTCAGGCTTGCGGCTTTCCGGATTCGGTTGCCCCCTCTAAGAGAACGGCTCGAAGACTTACCCCTGCTGGCCCAGCGGCTCCTGTCCCAAGCGGCGCAGGCACACGGAACCAGAGCGCCCGAGATCGAACCCGCCACCCTGGCAATGCTTTGTGCGTACGATTGGCCGGGGAACGTCCGACAGCTCCAAAATGAGCTCTATCGAGCAGTCGCGCTCGCCCCCACAGGGGTTCCCATTACGACCGAGCACCTTTCCGAGGAGATCCGGGCCAATCAAGGAGCGGCGCCCGGGAGTCCGCCGACGCAGGCTGCTCCAGGAGACCTCCGCGAAGCCCGAGCGAGCTTCGAATCGGATCACATCCAGCGCATGCTCCAGCAGTGCGATGGAAATGTTTCGATGGCGGCCCGGGAGCTCGGCCTGTCTCGAAACGGCCTCCTGAAAAAGATCAAGGAACTCGGCCTCTCCGTGCCAGGCCGCGAGCCGTCCTGAACATTCCAGGGCCTCGCGGGGCCCCTTCCTGCCGCTGCGACCGCCCGCGATGCCCGCCCGCGGGTCGATAGCGATCATCCTTTCGGCTGCGTGCCAGCGAACCGGTGGGTTCCGAGAACTCCCCCGAGGCTGACCACGCAGGTGGGCAGTCCGCGGTTTCCGGACACGACGGGGTGCTACAGAAACTCGGGGAAGGCGGAGGCTAGCAATCGCTGATCGCACAAGTACTGGCAGAGTAGCCCGTGTGCGATCAGCGAAAGAACCGACCGCGAAGCTCCATCGCGGCCAGCATTGCGGCGAGGTCGGGTGCCTCGTCGACGGCTTCATAGGTTGGGTCGAGCACTTCAACCCCATAGGGCAAGAAAGCGATGATTCGCTCGCGCGAAACGAGCGCGTACTCCGAGTAGTTGGCCAGCAGCAACCACTCCCGACCGCCGCTGTGCGTCAAAGGGAAGCCGATGCCGTAATTCTCGGGCTCTGTAGTGCAGCCGAGTAGATCGTTAAGCAGCGTGGGGGCAACATCGAAGTGGCTTGTTCGGTGGTCGAAACTCGCGGCGCCCTGCCCCGGCCAATGAAGGAGCAGCGGCACATTGACCTGGGGCGGAGAGAAGTTGCTGTTGTGCCCCCAATAGTTGAGCCCGTTGTCGTTGAACTCCTGGCCGTGGTCGCCGGTGACGAGGACAACGGTGTTCTCGTCCAACCCACGAAGCTTCATCGCCTCTAAAGCCTCGCCGATCAGTGCGTCGTTGAAGTGCACGCTGTTGAGGTACAAATTGCGGAACGGGAGAGGGTCGGAGTCGTTGTCCAGGGCCAGGTAGTTGACACTATCCCAGCTCGGCTGGAAGGGGCGGGGGGCGCCCGAGGGGAGATCGAGGGCATGTGGGGCGTCGTAGAACAGCATGCTGAAGAAGGGGCGGCCGCTGTCGCGGCGATCGAGAAACTCCAGGAAGTCCTGCTGGGCGTCGATGTCACGCTCGCTGGCGCTGTCGCCCTTCGATTTCACTCTCAGCTCCGGTACGCGCGCAAAGATCGTGCGGTGGAACTCGGGGCTGACAAGCTTGGCGCTGGCGAAGATCTCAATTTGATACTGCTGACGCAGCAACTCATCGATCAGTACCGGTCCTCGGCCCTCGGCAAGCATGGCGTGCCCGTACGTGCCGGGCAGCGAGTAGAAGAGCGAAAAGAGGCCGGTGCGCGTTGCGCTGCCTCCGGCCACGTGATCGTCGTAGCGCTGGCTCTGCTCCGCGAGGCGCATCAGGTTGGGCGTCGCGCGTGGCGTGAGGGCATCCGCGCGCCAGCCGTCTATGACGATGATCACCAGGTTGAGTGGTGGCTCGGAGGTGTGGCAGTTCAGCTCTGCGCGCGGGTAGTTGAGCGCCGATCCGCGCTGGATGTCACCGACCCTCAGGTCTGATGCGCGGGATTCGACGCCCAGCCGCTTGAACTGCTTGTCGGCGGTGATCTGCAGGTAGCCGGGAAGCGTGCGGGCCTGGCGCGTGATGACGGTGGTCGCGCTGGCGTTGGCCCAGGCGTGCAGAAGCCCCTGAGCGATGAAGATCATCACCAGCGCCGCGGCCAGTGATCGTCCGCGGCGCAATCCGCCTCCGCTCTCGAGCCTGCGCCAGATCCAGCGGGCCCAGAAGTATTGGATGGCCACGATTGCCAGGACTAGCAGGGAAGACTGCAGATACATGGTCCAGCCGAAGACGAGAATCTCGCTGGCTGCGCCTCCGAAGACCAGATTGAAGATCTCGGCATTGAGATGGAAGCGGTACTGCTGGAATATCACGGTGTCGACCAGCGCGGCGAAGAGGAGAATGGACGAGAGCCCCATTGCAAGCCCCGTTTGAAGTCGTCGCCGTGGCCAGATGAGCGCCAAGGGGAGTAACAACAGCGCGGGGAGAAAGGCCAGGAATGCGCTGTGCCCGGCGAACATCAGCCAGCGGAAGAGCTGGGCCAGCATGCCATTCGCCGGTCCGACCACGGAGAGATTTCTCAGGAGGACGGCCACGATCAGCCATACGTTTCCGAACAGGAACCAACCGGTCCAGCGCAGTAGCATGCGACGCGCCGGAATGGGCCGGGCCACGTGGCCTGACACTCGCCTGTTCACCGCGTCCATTGGTAGCGCAGCCCCGCGCCGAAGTCGCGTCGTCGCGATAAAGTGGCGGACTTCAGCGCGGGGAGGATTGAGAAAGGTGTCAGCCGAAAAGCTACCCAAGAATGCGGATGTTGCTCGTCCAGGCGAGAAGTATGTACCCCTTGTGCCCGGTTCCGGTGTCGCCGAGTTCACACTCAAGGCGGCACTCTCGGGCAGCGTGCTCGGCATCGCCTTCGGCTTTGCCAATACCTACCTCGGTCTCAAGGCCGGCCTGACGATCAGTACCTCGATTCCGCCCGGCGGCTTCGCCGCGGCCGCCTGGGCCCGAAGAACTGCACCCGGCTCCAGGCTTCGCGCTGGCGGCCGCTGGCGGCTACCCGGCGACCTGGGCAAATAGGCCGTTCATGCTTTCTATCGTCGGAGATGGCCGCACGCTCGACTTAGTCCAGTGCGGCAGGTTGGACTTGTAGGAAGTTCTGCTCCTCGAAAGGTTCGGGATGGTTGACCACCACGAAGGACTGCGTGGCCTTTTGCCAGCCGATGGGCGTCGTCAGTCCGGGCCCGGGGAAGTCTTTCAAGATGTAGCTCTTTGGTGCGTAGCTGAGGAAGCGGGTGCCGGGTGTCGCGACAAAGAAGGACGCGGCCCCAAAGAGTTCCCCGTCGGCATAGGCTTCAACCCTGTGAACCCCGGGGCCAAGGAGTCCATAGTTCCAGGTCAAGCCAAAACCATTGTCGGAGTCTCCGCAAATCTCTTCGGTGTCGCCGCGTTCCGTACCGTACCCTGCAGTTTGGGGGACTCCGTCGATTACCAGGGAGATTTTCTCGGCGTCACAAAACCATCCCGACAAGAGACTGATTCCACTGGCGGAGCCGCCTTTCTGGGGGTTCTCCAGAACCCCCACGCCCGTCGTGGGCCCCTTGCTCTCCAGAGTTTCGAGCACGAACTCCTGTTCGAGATCGACGAGGACGAAATTCTGTAGACCTTCGCTCCAACGAATCGTCGAGCTTTTCCCCGCCCTGGGGAAGTCCGGCAGGTTGTAGGTGCCCGAGGCCCCCCTGAGGAATGGAATCAGGAGAGTTGTCGATCCGGACTCGGGCAAATCAATTCCGCCGACCTCGCCGGGGTTGGCCGCGGATGCGTTCGCGAGTTCGGTTCCCGGTGCGCGGACCACGAACGATGACTCTGCAAAGGGGACGCCATCGGCTTTCGCGACGATTTGGTGCCTTCCCGGGCCAAAGAGATTGTAGTTCCAGGTAGCGCCAAATCCCGTTTCCGACTTTCCGCAAGCGGCGATCGTATCGTCGCGGCGGGTCGGGTAGGCGGTCTTGATCTCCGATTTGCCGCCGTCGACCTCCAGGGTCACTTCCTCGGCGTCGCAGACCCATCCCGAGAGGAGGAGAATGCCACCGTAGGTGCCACCGCCCGATGGGTTTTCGAGATTGCCGACGATTTCGGATTCGTTGGAGCAGGCCGGTGAATCCTGGTCGAGGGTGCAGTCCTCGTTGCAGCAGGTGTCGCCATCACACTCCTCACCGGGGTCGATCGAGGCGTTTCCGCAGGTGCACGCGATATCCAGAGCATCGGAGAGGCAGGATCCGGCACCGTCGCAGTGGTCGCCAAGGGTACAGGTGTCGTCGTCGTCACAGGAAGCTGCAGCTAGTTCGAAAGTGCACGTCGAGGTGCAGCACGAACCTCCATCGCAATCCTCACTCGGGTCGATGATTCCATTTCCGCAGTCATCGGGGTTCTGGGGCAGAAACGAGTATTCCTGTCCGTCGCAGACGAGATCGCTCGAACTCGAAAGCAGCGCACTGATCACGGTCGCGAGATTTTGCACTTCGCCATCGATAAGAGCGACGTTGATCGCTGGTACCGAAGCAAAGTCGGTCGTACAGGGAAGCGTTGGCAGGTAGTAGGACTTGTCTCCATCGTCGACACGAGCCGAGAGCATCGCCTTGATGGACAACGTAGTCGCCGCCGAGATGAACTCGTAGCCCAGTTCGAATCTGAACTCGGGTCCGATCGTGGGGTTGGTGGGAAGGTTCGCGAATGCGGCTGCGGGAAGGTCCAGGATGTAGAAGACCGTTCCTGGCTCGGCATGGACCTCGGTAGTTGGTGTTACTGAAAAAGAGTTTGTGCGCTCGATGACGATGTCTCCCCAGGACGGGGTTTCGCGCTCATCCTGGTAAGCGCCCGAGACGAACTCGAAGGCCTCGGGAACCTGGAGAATCACGGGGTCGACGAAGAGGCGTCCAAAGCTGTTGCCGGTCCGGGGCATTCCCAAGGCGACGAATCGAGTGATCGATTGCCAGAGTTCGAGTGTGGCAGCGCACTCTACGCTGACGTTCTCGTATTCTCCGGATAGGGAGGGTTCGTGTTCCGCCAGGCAGTTGGCGAGGTTGGCCCGTGCCTGGATATTGCCTCCGCCGGAACCTACGACTTCCACGAAGTGGAAGAAGCTGATTGCCCCGATGAGGCACCCGGACAAGGTGCTGGAACACAGCATGAGTGCGGCGACGAAGAGTATTCGAGAACGTCGTTTCAACATCAAGTAGCCCCCCTTGGCGCGGCGCGAATGTTTCGCGCAGGTTCCGCCGGCGAGAAGTTCACCGAGGAATGCGTCCCGGAGACAATCTAGGGTGCCTTCCCTCGCGGGCACTATCCCCAAAAATGGGGATACGCCGTGGGCTGGACGATGGGCATGTCTGGTCGAACAGCGCACCCCTCCTCGTGCCCGAGGGCGAATGGGTCCGTTTCGGGACCACTTGGGCCCGGGCCGTGTCGTAAGGCTCCATGAGGCAACCCCCGGAACCCCCTACCTTCGATACGGCCTCCCTACGACAAGCAAGGGGCGAAAGGGTGCTTTTCGTTTCCTGGCCGCGAACCGCAAGGACAAGTCCTAGGTTCTGAAAACATGGGGCGCACTGCAGTCCGATGGGTTTGTTCCCGGGCTTGGACTAGGATTTGGTCATTTCGTCGCTCAAAGAAATCGCCCAAGTCCTGCGCAACGTGTCGCCGGTCGCCCACCGGTCTGTAATTCCTACAGACCGAAAGCCGCCCGGCGGCTTCGCCGCGGCCGCCTGGACCCGAAGAAATGCGCCCGGCTCCAGGCTTCGCGCTGGCGGCCGCTGGCGGCTACCCGGCGACCTGGGCAATTAGGCCGTTCATGCTTCCTATCGTCGGCCAAGCCTTGAGGTTTCTGTCCCCGCGCGGCTATCATCAAAAAAGATGACTACGCGACGAAGTGGACTAAAAATATGGTTCGGGTCGCGGGTTTGTACTCTCCTACTCCTGTCAATGGCCGTGAGCTGCGACGACGCAACACTGATCCAGGGCAGCAACCCCACCTGGCAGAACTGGACCGGAAATCTGGTATATGCAGCGACCCGCAGTGGCGAAGCCTACTATTTTCGACCCGCGAGTCTCGGCGAACTGCGTGAAATTCTCGATAGGCGGCCGGCGGGCATAGGACTTCGGGTTTCGGGGCAACGGCATTCGCAACCGCCGCTCGTGCTTCCAGACGATCGAGAAGGCCCAGAAACAGCCAGCGTCTGGATCATCGACATGTCCTGTTACGCAGACCTTGGGCCGAGCGGGCGAGAGAACATCTTGCTGGGACCCGGTCCCAATCAGGTCACGGTCAATACAGGGGTTCTGGAGGACACCGTCGCGGCTTTTGTCGCCGCAAACGACAAGATTCTTTCCACCGTGACGGCTGGCGGATTCTTCAGCCTGGGCGGGATCACGGCCGTGGATGTTCTGGGTTCCACGATCGATGCCCCCATCTTCCCCGAGACCGCCAGTGCATTTACTCTCGTTGGCCCCGACGGCCGTGAGGAGTACATCGACGCGAGCACACCTGGCGTCGACGGATTTTCAGCACTGCAATTCGCGCGAGTGTCCTTGGGAACTCTCGGCGTGGCGACTTCGGTCACACTCGACGTGAAAGACCGACCATTCGCCACAAGCCTACGGTCCGGCACGGAACGCCATCAACTGACCACCGAGAGCGCCTTCGTCGAACGTTACCGCCAACTGGTTCGGGATCATGACCGGCTGGAATCCTTCTACAACCCGTATTCGCAAGAATTCCTGGTGCTCTGGTGGGACATCGTGGATCCGGTCGAGAAAACCCCGAACCTCGTAAAGCAGGTTACGAGTGCGTGCCGAGACGGGCGCGATGGTATCTACGGAGCAACCCTGCTTCCCACCGACGCCGAAGAGTCCGTCGAAGAGCTTGCGAAAAAAACCCAGTTCGGCGGCGATCGGGCCAAAGCAGAGGAGTTGATCAGCCTGGCCTTCAGTGCAGTCGAGTCCCAGGTCGCGGCGGCGAACAAGGAATATTCGGATCTCTGGCTCAGCGAGGCAGCACAGACACTGTTCATGTCGTACTACGTTGAGCTCCCAGCTTTCGATGATGCGGGATTGGCCAAGGTTTGGCGAAGCCTGCAGGCCGTACGGGCGAACTTGTCGTCGGAATTCCTGGTCGCCGGACCACTGGAGTTTCGCTTCGTCCGTGCAGGGCAAACTGCGTTGGCGGCCACGTACTCCGATCGCGAAGGATCACGGTTTGTAAATTTGGACTTGATTGCCTTCGTCGAGACAATGCCCTCCTCCGCGTACGCACCGGGCTTGTTGCAGTTCTTCGCCAACGTAGAGCGAGATTGGATTGGTCTCGGAGGATGGCCCCACAATGGCAAGATGTACGGCTTTTCAGCGCCCAGCCAGGCCACCGGCTTCTCTACCCCATTCAATCCCGATTTTGTCGCCGCGGTTTCCCAACGACGCGGAGTTCGTCTCTCGGCCTTTGAGAAATTCAGAAGCCTGCGCGATCCCGAGGGCGTCTTTTGCAACGACTTCGTGCGCAACCTCCTTCTTTGTCGCTAAATGGGTAAATGCAGCGATGCCATACGAGGCCCGGTAAATACGAGTCGGGAGAGGTGGCCTACGATGGCGCGGCGAAACCAATCAGAACCTATAAGAGAGGAACGCCCCGAGGAGTGCAGTTATATCGGTGCCCTCGGAGCGCAGGGTCGAACCGGAATCGTCGACTAGGCGCAGGCGGTTTGCCACAGACGCCCCGGCCAACAGGTCCGCACGAAAATTCTGATTCGCCCGCCGGCGGTAGGAAACATGAACGGCCTATTTGCCCAGGTCGCCGGGTAGCCACCAATGCGAGGCCTGGAGCGAGGTCCAGTTTCGGGTCCAGGTGGCCGCGGCGACGCCGCCGGGCGGCAGCTACGCGCGCCGTTGGCGCGCCTCGGCCCGGCGAGCCGGGGAAGAGGTACTCACTCACCCCGATCAACTTCGTACGACCGGCTTACTCTGTCGCTTGTTCCAGCCACTGGCTCTGCCTTCAACCTTCCCGGCAGCCTCCGCCCCGTACCCGCCCGCGGCGAAACCGCTGGGCGGGCTCTCCTGAGCCAAAAAGGGCGTTGACGTCGGCAACGTTCCCCGAGTCACGGCACACTCGGCCTCGCGCGGAACCTTCGTTCGTCGTTCCAAACGATGCCCTCGTCGTATGTGGCCGACCAGCAGCCCGCGTCTGACGTTTGAAGCTGCACCGTGACAGGCCCGGTGAGCGGAAGGTCCGCGATGGGTACGCGCGCACCTTTCGCCGCTGCGAGAATCCGGGTGTTGTCCCGCGTTTCGTCGACACCAACCTTCAGCACCAGAATGCCGTCGTTCTCAAGATTCGAGTCTTTGTACCCCGCAATTCGACCACGCTGTGACCACTTCGAGCTGGGTTCGGTCCGAAGTTCCATCAGAGGTTGGGGACGGGCCGAAGCGTCGTATACGCAAAGAAGTGCGTGGGTGCGGAGCGTCAGGTCACCGAGGTCTGCACGGGGGCCACTCTGGCCCCTCCCAAACCGCCACTTCAGACGCTTCCGCCGGGCCCTACCCGTGCTCTGCAAGCTCATATTGCCCGACCTCTGAACCGATTGCTTACAATCGGCCATGGGGGCGACACTACAACCGGAGTCGATGAGTCCGAGTTCCTCGTGTAGGGCGCCATTGGCACGCGTCAGAATGTTCACCTGACGCACGACGGCAACGGCGGTGGCTGGCGCGGACGAGGTCGACTTGCTGCCGACCGGTGTCCAGCGTGACCAACTCGCATTGTAGTGCGCACGGTAGACCGCGCCCGAGGCGGCCGGCGCAGTTGCGACGACTCGGATTCGATCGCCATCGGAAAGAATAGATGGCCCGGAGAGGCCCCCGTCCGGCGCGGTTTCGCGCCCAGCGACCTCCCAAGCGGATGCCGCGCGCGTGACCGGGTCGACGCGTGCGACGAGAATCTCGCCTGTCTCAGCACTTTGCGCTGCGATCCAGAATTTCCCATCGCTAGGGTGCCATGTGACGTCGGGCTGATCGACGGTGGAAATCCCGGGGAGATCTGTCCAGACCGCGCTGGGGCCCCCACGGTCCGGTTGCGCAAAGTACACGCCAGAGTCGGTTTGGTTCCGCGCGACGTAGAATGGAAGACCGCCACCCTCGTAGGCAACCGAGGGCGAGGTCGGATCTATCGAACCACCGATGGCAACCGGCGACCACGCGGCCCACGCGCACGAGGACGGGGCGCAGGTCGTCGACGAGAGGAGGGTCGTGCGATAGACCTGTCCGTCGTTCCCACGACTGAACGCTTCCACCCCGCTCGAACTCGCCACTACCTCGAGGGGGTGCGCAGGGCTGCCGATGCCTGGAAGACTGTGCCAAGCAGACCAGTGACCGGCGTCTCGAATCCGGAAGGAGGGGACCCCGCCCCGAGTCGCAGCAACCCAAAGCCGAGCGCCGTCCCACGCTGCTCCGACGGGACCGTCGATTGCACCGTCGGGGACCGCACCCTGGAGCACCGTTCGTGTCCAGTAGAGTTCGTGTTTGGGTGTCCTGGCGATGTCGCTCACCTGCGTTCCGGACCACAGGGAGCGAGGAGCTCCGCCGAAGGTCAGAACCCGAGCTTGTCCGGTCGTTTTAAACGTCCCTTCTGGGAGCGCGAGACACATCACGCCGGGCTGACACGTGGAGGCACCCATACAATCTTGATCGGGCGGTGTGCCGGCCGGGCAGCGGCATGGGAGCGCAAATGCACTGTCGCATACCCGCGGCTCACGAGGGAGATCGTGCACCGGCAGAGCTACGCGAAACTCGCTCCGCGGCTCCATTTGCCAGGCGCCGTCGATTCGCTGGGCGCGAGCCTGGAATCCACGGCTCGTTACGTAGAGCAGTTCACCTTCTTGCTGCACGGAGTTGTTCGCAGTCGAGCCCGGATCGTCGATATCGAGGTACGCATCCGGGTCGACCATTGCGAGGTCCAGCGTGCGGCTGGGATCGTAGAAGCAACGCTCTCCAACTGGCACGGGGCTCGTGGGGTCGCCAACGACGATCTCGATGCCGTCGACAAGACAAGTATCGCCGACCTCCTGCGGCCCCCAGACCACGGGGGGCATCTGGTCCACGCTGCGGTCGGTCGCCCAGAATCCGCCAAACGCGTCAAAGCGTCGGCCCCCGGGATGAATCCCTCCTCGGATTCGAAGCCCGTCGTACCCGGGTCCCGGCATGAAGGACGGCCCTAGTGGCAAGATCGATGGAGTGGGGCTGGTAAGGTCGACGCTGAACTCCTGCCCCGCACCGATCGCATGGCCGCAGTTTCCTACCCCCGCTCCAGGTCGGAACTCGTACAGGGTTACCCAACGACGATCGCTGATCGGGCTGGTCAGGTCGACCGAAGGAAGCTGCACCGGGTTCAGCGTATTGGGACATCTCATCGCACAGTCCCCGCCGCCAGAGCAGATGGAGATCTCCGAACAGGGCCCCTTCGTGACACCGGCACACTGGCCGGGCGGCGCCAGAATCGGGGTTGGATACACATCCAAGAGCGTCGCACCCCCCTGGTCGATCCGCGCAAGCGTCAGTTCTTGACCGAGCCAGTTGTGCAATATGACGTAGTCGATTCCGTAGGGATCACCTGGAGCGTCGTCGTGCCAAAGGACGGCCATGCCGTCGTAATCGAAGGCACCTTGTTCTCCGAACTGATCGACCAAAGGAACGCCGACCCAGTTGCAGGGGTCGGGGTTGTCGAGGTCCGCTTCGATGTAGCCGAACGACCAACCCGCTCCGCTGCCACTGAAGTAAATCCGTGACTGGCGCGCTCCCGGGCTGGCTACCTGGATCGTCCGCGCCGTTACGAAGCCTGGGGGATCAATGAGAGAGCCCGTGACATCGAGGTCGCAGGCGACTTCTTCCTCGGAGTCCAGGATGTTCAAAATCAGGTCTTCCGAAAAGCCGTAGAAGAAATTCGCGTACGTTCCACCGATGATGTACTTGCCGAAGGCATCATGTCCCCAGGCCTGACTGCCCAGCGGCATCGAGATGCCAGGTGCTACGCGGTACCGAGACTCGATCATGGGATCGCCGACCTCCGCCTGCGTGAAGAGTGGAGAATGGAAGTCGCGCCCATTTCGAAGCTCGACCGGCTCGTGATCGCCGTAGACCACAACGTCGCTGGCGCCGCTGTGCGAGACGGTAACCAGTAGCGCGCCGAGAGCCATTGTCAATCTAATAAGCCGCATCGTGAGACCCTTTCGTTCGCAAAAGAGCGTCTTGCGCTACCGCGACCCCGGACTCGAGCGCAATGAGTTCACCAGATGGGTTCGCCAACTAGATTGAGACTGCTCAGATAGAGGAACCTCATCGAACATCAGCGCCCAATCCCGAGCCAATGGAGGGCGCGAACGAAGGGGCCCGAGCCGGCCCCGGCGGCGAGGGCTAGAAATTTCCGTGTCGCGATCCATTCGACCGAGTCCCCTACCGGCTTCGCATGACGTGTCCCCATTGAGTCGCGAGCCACGTCGTGCCAAATTTTTCTCGTGAGCGCAGATAGCCAGCGATCGCCCGCACGGGGGACCATTACGACGTCCCGCAGACACGGCTGGAACTGTCTAACCCGTAACCAGGGGCGGCAAAAAGAGCGGGCTGCATACGGCTCCTGCTCTAGAATCCGGATGACGGTGAGCGCCCCGGAAGGAATCGCCTCGATCCCCGGATCGCCCCACGAGACCAGACGCGAAAGAGATCCCGGCGGTAGGAAACATGAACGGTCCCGCCATTGCAGCCTCCGAGCGCCGTTGCCAAACTCCCCGCACCCCCGCCCCCGGAAAGGAATCCACGATGAAAAACATGGTCGACGCCCAGAACGCCGCGTGCCCTTTCGAGTTCAACGTCGCTGCCGCCACCTTCAAGGTCGGCGACCTCGTCAGCTACCGCGTGCCCGAGTCCTTCCAGGACATGCCCTTCGTCGGCAAGCTCCTGGAGGTCCATGAGGACCACGTCATCCTCCACCACTACGGCGAGGAGGAGGTCGGCCCGGTCCGCCCGATGCGGGGCAGTCGGGAGGATCGCCCGGCTGTCTCCGCAGCGGACGCACTCGCGGACTGATCGGGCCGCCCCACCTGAAAAGAGCCACCGCGACTGCCAACAACCCCATCGACAAGGAAGCGATCCGCGACAAGTACGCCGAGGAGCGCGAGAAGCGGCTGCGCCAGGACGGCAACGACCAGTACCTGCGGCTCGCGGGCACCTCTCTCTCTCACTACATCGACGACCCGTA
>JAQWRY010000034.1 GCA_029243485.1 Candidatus Binatia bacterium
GACGCTCGGCACGACGATGAAGGCGTCGGACGTGACCGCGACGCTGGATCTGGCGCGAGCGATCGGTCGCTTCGTCGAGCACTACAACCACCGCCGCTACCACGAGTCACTGGACAACGTGACTCCAGCCGATGCATATCATGGGCGGCGCAACGCGATCCTCACGCGCCGAGAACAGATCAAGAAGAAGACAATGGCTCGTCGTAAGCGGCAGAACCTACGCGCCGCGTAGGCGGGCAAACGTGCCGGAAGTGTCTCTTAGTAATCGACCCCAAAGATCCCGACTCAGCTGACGACGTACAGGTCAAATTCTTTTCCCCATTATCGCTCGATGCTAATGTTCATAGGATGGATATTGCCAACCTGGCGATCGTGGACCTCGACGATTCGACCGATCGGGCGACGCTGCGCCAGGGATTGTTCGAAACCGGGTTCTTCCATCTTCGGGACCATACCCTCCCCCCCGAACTGCTCATCAGGATTCGGGCGGAGACCCAAGCGTTCTTCCGCGAATCCGAATCACGAAAAATGGAGTTCCGGGGTGCCCTGCGCGGCTATGCCGCGCTCCGCGAAGAACACCCGGCCGGGGGCGATCGGGCAGAGCAGATCACCGGGGGGGCTGGTCTGCGCCGTGGCCACCCAGCGGCAACATCACCTGCTCGCGGAAGCGAGCCAATTCGTCGGGCAAGGATCCGTCGAGTCGGCCCTTGGGTGGAAGCACCACGATACGCTCGGCTCCCAATTCGGCGCAAAACTCGGCTGTCGCAAGAGCGGTTTTGGCATCACTGGTACTGGTCAACGTGAGGCGCACTGCGTCGCGCGGGCGGCCGGCCTTTTCCGCTTCGTCCTGGACGATCGGCCACAATTTCCGGAGTTCCTCTTCGTCCGGCCCACGCGTGGACCAATGGGGATAGAACTCGTCGCCGTAGCGACCCGCGCGGCGGGCCGCGAATTTACTATGCCCGCCGATCATCAGCGGAATTCCCCCTGGCTGCACTGGCTTGGGATAGCTCAACACGCCCTTGAAATTGAAATACTCGCCTTCGAAATGAGAGATGCCTTCGGCCCACAGCGAGCGCATCACCCGGATCCATTCATTGGCCCGGCGTCCACGGTCCGAGAAGTCCTGTCCCAGATCCTCGACTTCTTCTTTCACCCAACCGATCCCCATGCCGAGCGTCAGTCGCCCCCCGGAATATTGGTCGAGGGTCGCCACCTCCTTGGCGAGAATCACCGGATGGCGCTGCGGCAGGATCAACATCGCGGTACCCAGCCGGATCTTCTCGGTCGCTGCCGCCAGAAACATCAGAAGAAGCAGCGGATCGGGCATATCCGAGTCTGCCGGCAGCGGCGTGCGGCCCGTGGTCTTGTAGGGATAGCGCGAATCGTATTCCGTGTGCATCACGGCATGATCGATCGCCCAGAGCGACTCGAACCCAAACGACTCGACAAGCCTTGCATAGCGTACGACGAAATCCGGGTCACCGATCGGACCCATTTGCGGCGGGGGAATACGAATTCCGAACTTCATGAACGTCTACCCTTTCGAGTCAGCTTGGGTATGGGAGATGGCAGACCAGAACGGAGGAGTTCGACGGCAGGTTCCACTATGCCATCCGAGCGCTCGATCACATGATGACCAAAAGTGATCAAACTAGACTATGCGTGAGAATCTTCAGAATGCGATCCATCGCCTCAACATCCAATGATTTGCCGATCTCGCCCGAGCGGACGCCCCCGCGCAGGAGACTCCGGGTGTCTTCGAGAAGTTCATCACGCGCATCGCGAAAATACTGGCTATGCGAGACCTGCAGCGTCCGATCTTCGATCAGGAGCGTGCGCAAGATCGGACGCTCGAGGGCGAACCTTGCCGTCATTTGGTCCAACCGTCTCTGAACCCGAACAACCGCCGCCCCGTGAGAATCGCCAATAGAACCTCGTTCCGGCCGATTGAACGCACTCCTTTCGAGACTTTCATTCGCTTACGCCCTTTGCTCGCGCAGCCAACCATCAACCATCACCCAGGAGATCATCATGAAACTATCGCTCGTTGTCGGCACCGCCGTGCTGTCTGCCACCCTGCTCGCCGCGCCCGCCCCCGCCTCGGCGCGAGATCTGTGTCTGCAAATGGCCGGGAACTCCTGCGACTTCACAGGCGAATCCGGCTTCTTCCGCCTCATGAAGTTCAAGATGCCCAGGAACGCGAGGAAAGCAGTGCCCGTCCATGGGCGCAACGCGGGCATCACCGGTGTTTACGGAACCGCCGTCATGAACACAGAGGAAAGCATGGTCTCTATCGCAGCCAGTTTCACCCAGGACGGGGTCTTCGGGACTGTGGATATCTCCATTTCTCCAGGGGATCTGTTTCATACAGCCTACAGTTCGTACGGTGATGTAAGCCTCTCGAGCGAATGCCTTGTCTGGATCACGCCCTGTGACTTGGAGCCCTGATTGATTCAGCCTGATGTGCTGGGCCGCCCAGGGGCTTCGCCGCGGGCGGGAGGCTCTACGGGGGAGGACCGGAGTTGACGGCTAGAAGTGACTTGGGGCAAAAGGGCCTTGATGTCCGCTCTCCTCAGCTTTCAGGTCATTCCTGGTTTTCTCCCAGCCGCGAACGAGCTTTCGCGCAGCATTCAGCGAAGGTCGGAATCGCTGCGGGCCAGGAGACCATCGAGGCTTAGTTTCCCTGCCCCCGAAATCAGCAACCAACCCAAAATAAGCGCGTAGAGGACTTCCGGTAGATACAAGAAATTATCAAGCCAGGCGAAAAATGTATCTCCTTGAACACTCTTGATCCGATCCGTAACGATCGCAACTAGCATGTCTCCGCCAAGGAAGATGGCGCAGATCGGCGTCAGGAGACCGATTGCAAGAAGGCCTCCGCCCACGAACTCGACCAGGGAAATGACGACGGCATTCACTTCCGGAAAAGGGACCCCGGAAGCGAGCAAGGTTTTCACCATCTCGGCGCGGGAGTCCGCATCGACCAACTTCGTGGCCCCCGTAATACAAAAAAACACTCCAATCGAAAAACGAACCAACGCAATCCAGTAGCCCTGCAGCGGAAGCAAACGTTGAGCCAAGGCCAAGATACGACGGAGTAAGAAAATCGGATTCACCACGCTTCCCCTTTTGTTCAAGTCGCCCAGAGAGTTCTGTCAGTCTCGATCCTGGTGCAACAAACACCTTGAGTTTCTATACTTCGCGCCCAGAGTGAGAATCACTGCGCAGGCCAGCGCGTGGTACCCTTGGAGTACGGTGAATACCCATTCGGAGCCAACCGCTGCATAGACACACAATAATGAACTCGCTGCGGCCCACAAAGCATTAGCGACGAGGCTAACGCCTTCCCCGCAATGCATCTTGAAAAGATGCTTGATCTGAGGCACGTACGAAATAATGACTAGAGCCGTTCCGAAGATCCCCAACCAGTGCTCTTCTATATCGTAGGGACTCATGCGGTTCGATTCCGGTAGATTAAATGAAGACAGAGAATGAAGAAGGTAGCCGCCAGCTGAAATCCCATGACCAGGGTGAACATTGGCTCGTCGCGCAGAAGGGCATAGGCCAAAAGCGAGCTGGAAGCCGTCATGTTGAGAATGCTCGACCCGATGCTGAGACCTCCCACCTTGCGTTTCCTCAGCAGAATGGCGATCTGGAAAACAAAGGCCGCCATGACAAGCCCTGTCCCAATTGTGCCAACCCAGTGCGGCGTCACATTCCACTCCTTGCCATTCGACAGACCCCTTTTGGGTTTCCGCTATCTCGGGAACTGCCTTCGATCAAACCACGCCGCCCTCTTTCTGCCGGTGCCCGGCAGAAACCCAGAAACGAAGGCGGTCGTAGACGCGCCCCTGACCGCGACGCAAATTCGGAACAGGTACGAGAAGCCCACATTGCTACTTGGAGAAGAGAATGATCAGCAAGCGAATACATCTAGAATATCTCAAAGGCTTAAAGGGGTTTCTCATGCTTCTCCGCGACCCCAAGGCGACGGACTCTGTCTTCGAGATCGTGGAGGGGTTCCGGGAGACCGCGGCCTACCGCCACGCGTGGGAGCATGTACGTTCGGTTCCGGAGAGCGCGCAGATCATCGAGGAGCGCTATATCCCTCCCACCCCAGATCTCAAAAACCTTTCTGCGCTGCCCGAAGGCACGCTTGGGCGGGTCTACGCAGACCACATGATCCGACTTGGCCTCGACCCCGCTTTCTTCCCTAAGATCGAAGCAACGGACGACATCGCGTTCATGATGTTACGGATGCGGGAAGCCCACGATATCTGGCATGTGGTCGCCGGATTCGCGACGGATGTTCCCGGCGAGCTCGGCCTGCAAGCCTTTGGCCTTGCGCAGACTCATAATCCGCTCTCCATCGCTCTAATCGGTGGGGGCCTGTTGCGTACTCTGAAGAGTGCGACCGAGCTCGACGCGATCATGAATGAGGTGAGTCGCGGCTGGCGACGGGGCCGCGAAGCGGCGCCGTTCTTCGCACAGCGCTGGGAGGCCGGTTGGGAGCGTCCGATCGCGGAGTGGCGACGGGATCTTGGCATCGAAGTGTAGGTGCTGCTTGGCGTGAGGTGAGAACCGATTCTGCAGCCAAAGGTTGGCGGTTCTGGTCAGTTCCCCTGTCTGGCTCACGGTGAACGTGTGGGGGATTCGAGCTGCGGTTGCGGGTATGAGGAAACCCAAAAATAAATCTACGATGCACCTTTTTAGGGTGAACGTTCGTCGTTGATGAAACAGACCTTCGGGAGTCATACCCGAGAAACGGAATGCCCGTAGAGGCATCACGAGAGCTCCCAGAACAGGGTCCTTAAACCCAATCTCGCAGAAGTGTGGCGGAAGGCCTCAAGAACCGATCCCTTCGATATCCGGATGCGATGGGGGTAACAAGCTTGCGGTCGGAGGTTTGGGCTGGCCGTAGGAGCGATGAACGGCCTATTTGCCCAGGTCGCCGTGGAGCGGGAAGAGTCGGGACGCCGCGTCCTCGGACGTACGCGGGTGTTGCGCGTACCGCGAGAAAAGCGCTCGGCTCTGCCGCGACCACCGTGGTTCGAGAAGCGCCGCCGCATGATCTGCGGGGCCGCGCGGCGGGCGGTGGCGACGCGAGCGTATCTGCGACTTTATTGGGAGTTCCAGCGAGCGTTTCGTGAGGCATCCCTGCGGTTACTGAGCGGGGAACTCGATGCACGGTTTCCCCAAGGAGCCTTCTGCCCTTCCTCCCTTACCCGCTCTCTTGTGGAGACGAGCTAGGAGCTGGACCAGTCGCGAACGCGGCCGGCCTCATACCGCGGGCCGAACGGCGATCGAGAAGAGCCCTCCGTGTTCTTTTGGGGCCTCCGCTCGCGATTGGGCACCGACGGCCCTCCCGCCCGTCGTTGTGCGTCCGGGAGCCAGTGCGCCCGGACACCAAAGTTGACTGAATATAGTGCCGCGCCTCCTGCAAAGAGGTTCCCGGTCATTCACCAACGCCCACCAACGCACGGTCATTCACCACTCCCCCCTCCCCACTGTTCGGGTTCAGCTGAAGTCGGACCAGTTGGGGGTTTGAAATAAGAGACACTTCCGGCCTGTCACTTCTCACGAAGATGACCCGGGCAGTTCTCACAAGCATGCCCCAGGGGCCCGAGACAGGGTCAGTTCATAGCACGATGTCGGTTTCCGTCATCAGTGAAGCCTCCGGCGACGCCTCTTGGGAGCGACCCTGCAAACCAAAGCGCAGCGACCCGCGACCCAGCGACCCGATGAAGCGCTTGTCGGGGTGCATGCGCAATCCCAGGGAGGCAACCACCACATGCACCTCGGCAATCGCCCGGCGCAACGGCCAGCGCGCGCGAGCAGAACGAAGTCGCCTACGTGGCGCACGTCAATCGACTCTGCCCGATCGGGCGCCATTATGTCGGCTTGGGTCCAAAAAAGGGGCTCCATGTCGGCTATGCGCCCCCCCTCCACCGACTCCTGCTTCCCCCACCCCCGCCTTTTTCTTTTCCCCAGCCTTGCTGGCAGTTGGCCTTCAATTTCGGGACAATAGGGTCTGTGGGGTGGATATGTGGGACCGGCGAGGGAAGTCGCCTGCGCGGGGCTTTTGTCGGAGCGTTTCTCTTCGCCCTCTTTTTCGTCCCCGGGCTGGCGGTGGCGAAACCGGCCGGAACCGAAAACTTCGAGCAGACGCTTGCCCGAACCTACCAGACCAACCCGAGGTTGATGGCTGCACGGGCTTCACTTCGTGCCCTTGACGAGTCCCTGCCCCAGGCTCGCAGCAACTGGTTTCGACCCAAGGTTGCGGGCTCCGTGAGTGCGAACTACCTCCTTGAACGTCAAAGTCAGACGGGCTCTTCGGAGGACCCCTCGGAGCTTGAGCTCTTCCAGCCCCAGATCTGGGCCGAGCTTTCCTTTCCACTGTATCGCGGCGGGCAGACGCGCAATGCCATCTTGTCGGCGCAGAGCTCGATTCGAGCTGGCGAGCAGAGGTTGCGCTCAACGGAACAAGCGGTTCTCGGGTCCGCGGCGGCTGCCTACTTTGCGGTTTCCTACTATCGTTCTCTTGTTCGCATCAGTCTCGAGGAGATCGAGAAGGGGTACCTGCCGCTCGAAAAAATGCTGACGGGCATGGTTCAGAACAGAACCAGCACGATCACGGACCTTGCGCAGGTCCAGCTCCAGCTCCAGCTATCGCGAGCAGCCTACGACGCGAACCTGGGCCTCGTTGGAGCTGCGGAAAGCCGATTCGAGGCCGCCACCGGGGCGCTTCCTGGTGATCTTTTGGTTCCCCAGCTTCCAGCAGTCCCGGCGGAGAGTCTCGCAGCGGCATTGCGGACAGGGCTCGCACTGAATCCCGATGTCCTTGCCGCAAACGCCAGTCAGACCACGGCCGGGTACGGCGTCGCTCTACAGAAGGGAGCGCTTCTTCCGAACCTAGACCTGATCGCCACGGTCGAGCAGACCTGGACGCAGGAGCGAACCATCGATGCGACCAATCGGCGCATCTCTGATGACGAACTCCAGGCGGTCTTTGGTTTTCGTGTCTCTATTCCCATCTATGCAGGCGGCGCGAGATATTCCGAGGTGCGCGAGGCGCGCCAGTCCGAGACGGCCGCGCGAGACCAGGCTCGCTACGCGCGTCGACAGGTGAGGGTCCGCATCGCATCGGCATGGCGTCGCCAGAAAATCCTTCAATCCGAACTGGATTTCTATGAACAATCGGCAACGGCAGCGAGGCAGGCCGTGGAGGGACTCCTTGAAGAATTCCGGAGTGGCTCAACTTCCATGCAAGAGGTGCTTACCGCTCGCGAAACTCTCTACCTGGCCCTAGAAAATGCAGAGACGTCTCGTTTCAAGGTCCGCATGACCCGAGTCGTTCTGCTCGAGGCGATGGGACTCTTCGAAGCGCGATCGCTGAAGTTGCCGGTCTCGTATTACGATCCGGGATTCTACCTCGAAGCGGTAGAGGGCAAGTGGATCGGGTGGGGCATTGACGAGGAACACCCCGAACACGAAGTCGCTGCTACCCAACGGTAGCAGCGGCTTCGATGGAACTATCCAACATTGACGTTAACGTTGACGTTGGTCTGGAGGTTGGCGTTCACGTTGACATTGGTGTTTGCGTCCACGTTGACAACGCCGACGGTGGTGGCTGCTACGACGACCGTTACGAGCACGGCGGTTCCGCCCGCAACGGCGCCGAGCTCTTCGTCGCTCAACGAGCCCGTCGCACCTGCCGGCTCGGGCGGTACCACGAGGAAAATCTCGTTGGGAGACTCCTCGAGGATCTTCACATCAAGATCTGCAGGAAGCGCTGCATCGGGATAGAGCGCCTTCAGCTCTCGCTCGAGAACAGCCTTGGGGTTAGCTTTTAGCTCGTTGCGGAACGCATCGTCTTTCCACGCCTTCGCAACGATCTTGGCTTCGAAATCTCTTCTGCTTGTATAATCTGCCATCAAATTGTCCCCTATTTTAGCATTGGCATCGGTATCAAAATTTCTACCGAAGCTCAACTATTTTTCACTTCAATAATCGCCGTCGGGCCGATCCCGTGTTTCTCCCTCAGGGCGATCAGCCCCCTGCCGGTGCCGGGCTTCGGAACATGTAGGCGTCGAGGATGTTCTCTTGGAAGGGATCCTCAATGGGTTTCAGCTCGCGGAGGACCATGCCCGAGGGGCATTCATCCGACTCGACCCTTGGCGAGAGAGGCGCGCGAAGCACCAGCGCCAAGACCCACCGGTTCTGACGGACCAGGAGCTTGCGCTCCTCGAGGTGGCAGAGGGTCTCCTGGAGCTGCGCCTCTTCACCCCTCCAACCCTCCTCGGTGAGCATTTCGATCAACTGCGCCAGGGTCTTCATCTCCTCGCACGCGAGCAGGACCCGGGCCCCTAACCCGGAAATCCGATGCTCATCCTCGGTTCGAATTTCGCGGCTGTCGAGGATGCGAAGTTCGTCGCCATTCTCCTCGACGATCTCGAGTCGAGCCATGGGCCGGGCACCCGACTGGCGGAGGCTTGCCGCCCAGCGGCTCATCAGTGCGGAAAGCTTTTGGAATTCCTCAGAGTCGAACTCCCCGCGGGGTGCGTCCGTTTCGAAATAATAACTGAGTTTACGTCGTTCCGACTCTGCGAACGGGTAGATGTACTGGTAGTTTCCTGCAGGGCGGAACTCGAGGCCCAGAGCGTCCCGCTGGCGATAATAATACCCGTAGAGATCGAACCGGATTGGGACCAGGCCGGGGTTGCTGCCCGTGCTCCCCGTCGGCGGCTGCAGATGTTGGATCAACGGGAGGACCTCGTTGATTTCCTGGTAGTCTTTTTCCGTTTCGCCCGGGAATCCAACCAACATGTTCCAGGAAAGGAACATCCCAAACTGCTGGGCCCATTTCAGGGTCTGGAGGTTTTGTAAAACGCTGGTTCCCTTGCGCATGCGCTTGAGTGAGGTCTGGCTCAGGGTTTCGATTCCGGGTTGGAGCCATTTCACGCCGGCATCCCTGAGAATCTTGAACTCGGCCAGGCTGAGGTCCGCCTTGATCTCGTAAAAGATCGACCATTTTTCGTCGCGGGCAGCGAGTTCCCGGAAAACTTCCGCAGCGTAGTCTTTGGGCAAAATGTTGTCGACCGCTTCAAAGCGCCGCAAGCCCCATCGCTTGGCAAGGGTTTCAAGCTCCTCGATGAATCGCTCTGGGCTTTTGGACCGGTAGCGGATGCCCTCTCCGTTGAGACCGCAGAAGGTGCAGAGTACCTTCGCGCCCCACCAGCAACCGCGGGAGCCCTCGATGACCAGCCCCGGACGGACGCGTACTCGCGAGGACGAGATCTCGTCGAAGTATTCCGTGTAATCGGGCACGGGCAAATCATCGAGATTGTCCACCACCGCCCGCCGGGGACGGACCTTGGCGGCTTGCTCTCCCGCTTCGGTCGCGAGGCTCCACTTGCGGGTCACGACCCCCTCGGGCTGCGGCCTCTCGAGAAACTTTGCGCCCTCCTCGACAAGCCCTTTGCACAGGGGGGTGATCAGGTCATCAGCCTCGCCCGAGACGACACAGTCTAGGAAAGGAAAGAGTTCGACGAGGGCTTCAGCCAGTGCGCCCTCACAATTCCCTCCCCCCATCATGGTTACGACGGTGGGGTCGATCTCCTTGATTTCACGGAGCAGTGAGAGTGAGGCGCAATTCTGTGCGAAGGTCGAGGTACAGCCAACGATGCGTACTCCTCCCTCGAGGATTCTCTCCGCCGCTTCGCGTATGAAGCGCGATGCTCGCACCCTCATGGGACGAAGCCGAGGTTCGTAATCCGAAAGTTCGGGCACATCCATCAAGGATCCGACCTGGCTTTCCAGATCCGGGAAAAGAACCTTGGCAAAGACCCATTCACCGAGCATCTTCATCGGGTCGGATCCGGCGACCCAGACATAGGGGACCGCACCGACTTCCGCTGCAAAACGAAGCGACTCGTAGTGGACCCTGGAACGGATGCCATTTCGTAAAAGTTCGGCTTTCAGAAGTCCCAACGCCAGAGAGGGGTGATCGAGCCCGGCAAAGGGCATCGCCACGAAGGCCACATCGCTTCGGTCGCTCCCGGATAACAACTCAGACACTTGGCTTGTCCTTCTTTCGGACTGGGATTCGCTGGTAGATTGGGTCGAGCCCGTTCGAGAGACGGCCACCGGCCATTATACCGCCATCGCGGTAGCGATTCAGCAACTGAACCTCGGGATGGGTGGATCGTCGGGCAACGATCGTGGCGAGGAAGAACTGCTCTGCTCGGAGGACTTCACGGAAATGATGGGCAACCCTTTCGGCGATTTCCTCGGCTGAAATATCCTTCGCCAATCGAACCAGCCAGGCCGTAGTCCCTTTGCGTTGTGCCTCTTCGGCGATCTCCCGGTCCACGAAAATATCGATGGCAAGGGAGCGCCGTGCCGCCAGCTCCTCCAGTTCGTCTTGGAAATGAAGACGGTCCCCGTCTCCCGGAAAAAGAGCCACCTGCGCGCAGCTACCGTTTTCCGTCAGGGTGTCCCATACGTTCTCGAACAGCCACCGCACATAACCCAGGCCGTCGGGATCAGGCCCTTGTGCGAAGATCTGGAATAAGTCCAGTCCCTCAGGTGCGACAACAAACGGCGGGTTGCAGCTTACGACATCGAAGCGCTCGGTGCAGTTCGCCAGGGTTTCCTCCATCGGCTCCGCACGGATCTCGATGCGATCCTCGAATCCATTGAGGAGTCTATTCCTGGCTCCCATCAGGAGCGGCGCAGGCGCGATATCGGTCGAGACGACGTCGGCTCCTACGCTTGCGCCAAGCAGCCCGATGACCCCGGTCCCCATGCAAAGATCCAGATGCCGGCCGCCGCCGCGTAGCATTTCAAGGTCGAGGTAATAGCCGAGGAGATAACTGTCTATGCCGATGTAGACTTCGTTGAGTGAGTCCGGTTGAGCGTAGTGGCTTCGTGCATCAAGGAGCAGGTAGAGGTCGTTCCAGGCGATCAGCTCCACGCTACCTGGCCCGAAGCCAACCTCAGACTCCTGGAGGAATCCGGCTTCGACAAGCTTCTCGGCCAGGGTGGCGCTTTCGCTCGACAGCCAGTCGCGTTTGATTTCTCTTCGCGCACTGAGGCAGAGGGCGATATCGAGATCCCGCGACTTCTGATCATGGAGCAGGTGGGCGAGCTTCGTGAGTGGCGGATTTTTTCCAAGCGAACTCGGCGTTGCATAGTACGAGCGGAGGCCGACGAGATTCTTGTAGAACCCCTGGAAGCGTACCCGGTCGAGGTACTCTTTCAGCTCCGAGATCACGGGTTCTGGAGCGACAACCTGCGGTTGCGTAGCGGTCATCGGATGCATCTGCCGTTGGGTCATCCTCGGCGGGCAGCGACTTGCCGCTCGAAGAAGTTTTCGTCGGGCTCTTCTTTCAGAAAACCCCGGTCGAAAAAGTGCCTAAGGACCGCCATCGTTCGAGCCTCGGGTTCACCGTCCTGGTAGCCCGACAAGACTGCAATTTCTTCCGGGGTATTCTTCCCCCGGTGGAGGAGCTTTCCAATGAGGGCGAAACTTCGATCCTCTTCGGTCGGGCGCACATCCGCTCTTTGATGCGTAGTCGATAGAGCGAAGCCGCGTTCTATGGGCTCAAAGTCATAGCCCCGCCCAAAGGCGGTCGGAGTGCCGGCTGGGAGGCATTCCGGCATGTTGCGTTGCATCAATCCTTCGAGCTTCTGCTCGAAGTCTGCGGCATCCTCGAAGTTCACCTCCTCGAAGAGAATCCATCCGCCTGGCCAGATCTCTGAACCATGGGTCGGGCTGGCTAGCCGGATGAAACGCTCGGCCAGGTTGATCCAGAAGCCCGACATGCACGAGTTCGTTCCGGGCAACTCGAATTCCTTGGCGGCGCTTTCCAGTTCGCTGTCGCCGAGCGCCTGCCCGTTTGCATGGTCGAGCATGAAACCCTTGAACTTCGCCTTCTCGCGGTCGATGAGTTTCTCATTCTTTTCCGCCAACCGGTAGAAGCGACCCGCATTGGCCTTGAAAGAGTTCAGGGCCTGGGGTTGCTGCATAACGAGCTCGACGTTTTTCAATTCGTCCGCGGGGAAGAAGCGGAGGACCTCGTCGAATTGCTTCAGGCTCTGAATCGAAAAGCGATCGACGAATTGGCCCTTGCTGCGGGAGAGCTTGAGAAGCTCCCGGACTCGCTCCAGGTGCTTGTCGGGCTGAGCGGTCGTGGTCTGCGGAAACATGCCCGTGACTTCATGGAAGTCAACCATGAAATTCTCATACTCGGGGTTGTCGAGCGGATCGGTTGCCCAGTAACTACAAGCCCACTGGACGGCAGGACCGATCTTTTCCAGGCAGATCTGGACGATATCGCGGTGGAGTTGCGCATTTTCCGGGCTGTACTCGAAAACCTTGCGCAGCTTGTCGGCATCCACCCCGCAGTACCAGCAGCCCACCGAGCACCCCTGCGAATACTCGATGGCGACGGGAGTATGGATGATGAAATTGTCCGCATTTTGACCGTTCTCGGCAACGTTGCGGGCGATTTGGCGTCGTCGCCATGCGCGGAATCCCGGATGGTCCGGTTCGCATTGTACCTTGACCCTCTCCCGATAGGCGATCTTTTCGCCGACGAAATCGGTATACGCTTGGATGTCGTCCCTTATCGCCACCCCATCGCCCGCACCCGAGAGAATCGCTTGCACTTCATCGAGATGCGGCAGTCGCCCGTATAGAGCGACTAGACCCTCATGATCCTCAGTGAGTCGGGCACGCCACTCCTCGCTGGCAGACCAGATTTCGAGGAACCTCTTTATCTCGCCAACGGAAAAATCATCTTTAGGCATGTCTTAGCACCAGGTTTGACGTGATGAGTTGGGGCAGCGGCGACCGGGAACTCGATCCTGGTGCGAGCCTACCACGGCAAATCGGCAACGTCACAACGCCGGGCGCCCCTGGGATCCCGCGCCGGCCCATTTTGCGATCCAACCGCGGAACTGGAAATCACGGATCAGGGCCAGGTCCTCGTTGTAGGCAGGCTCCTCGCTACCCCCCAGGCCGAAGTAGCCGGGGCCCTGCAGGAGAAGCCAGTCGATGCAGGCTTGTGGCGCTTCCCGAGATTCCCCGGGCGCTCGGATGCCCGCTTTTTCGGCCCAGTCCAGCAAGCAGGCATCCCCCGCAGACAAATTCTTGCGTCGGGGGATCGCGGGCTCGTCGGCATCGTTCGGCAAACTTTCAAGCCATTCGCATGTAGCACGACGGCGCCATTCGGCCTCGAATTCATGCCTTCGCATGGCGTTGCGCCCGAGCCAGCACGCCAGCTCCTCGTCATCGGGGACCTCTTGGGTCCAGTGGTTCGGGAGCAAGGCCAACGCCTCGGCCGGGGGTTCTAGCCGCCTCCCCTGCATCCAATGCAGGATCAGGAAGCGTCGCCGAACTCCCCGGATGATGCCCCCGACATCCTCATCCCGGTAGGGCTGCGAGGCGAGCAGGTTCTGCAGAGAATGAAGTTCCCCATCGCCCCGCAGCACCCCTCTCTGCGCCAGTTCGGTAATGCTCTGATCGAGCGGCGACCGGTTTCGAGCCGCTTCGCTTACGAGAGCGTCTCGATGGGTTGCGCAAAAGCGCAGCGCCTCAAGGGCGTCCTCTCGTTTTGCCGTAAAACTCACCCCTTCGATGTAGGCGCGCAGCTTCCGCCCTTGCGTGGCGGCCAATGCGTCAAAGGTCCGGGTCCGAAAAAGGCTTGCCCTGGTACGTTCTCCGAAATAGAGTTCGCCCAACTCAGCGAGCAGCTCCCACCGTTCCTGCGGAGTGACAAGACTTCTTGCTACGGCTCCGTCCAAGGCCACCCGGAATTCCACAAGGGGGTCGGAGATGGGACGATATCCGGACTCCTCGTCCCCGTGGAGGAGAGCGACCTCGTCATCACCCACCAGGTCGCCCGACGAGAATCCCTGGAAGATTCGGCCAATCCCGACCATACCTTCCTTCGACAATTCCGCAGCCCGGATGGCGCCGAGACTGGCCGCTCCGACAACAGCAATACCGGCCCGCAGCGCGGCCAGGATTTCGCGCGGCCAGATCGACGCGCAAGTGTGGAAATATCCGTCGAGGATAACGATCAATTCCACATCGGTCCCGATCAGGCGGTATACGTCACCGAAGGATGCGGGTTGGTAGTAGTTCCCACGCAGTTCCTTTTTGGCCTCGCTCTGGGGAAGGGTCGGTCCAAGGAAGATCGCGGTGCGAGAGGCCGCATCGTACCTCATGCGGGCGCATCTCCCGTGGCTCGGGGGATTTCGCCAGACCTTTCCCCCATGAGGACCAGGAGGCGCTCAAGGACCGCAGCGCCGTGCGCTCCATTGCCGTGAAGGACGCAGGAGGCGGAGCCGGTATACTCGTTTTCCACACCATGCTCGAAAATTCTGTACTGATCGACCTTGCAAGAAAAAAGATTGGAGCAAAGTCTTTGCTCGTGGTCGAGTTTCGCTGCCCCGGGCTGAGATAGGAAGAGGGAGGTCAGAAGTCGCTGGTCGTCGGCATCGGGATGCCGGCGCCCAAGAGCATCGACTTCTCCCCAAGAAAATCTATCTGCTTTGGCGAGGAAGTTTCGCAGGGCCGCTACCCGTCCCATGTAGACCCCGGAATTCGCGAAGCGGAAGGGGCTGACCGATGTCGGATAACGGGCCGCGATTCCGTCATCCCTGTCCGGCCATAACCCGGCCTCGGCCGAAATGAGGATATCGGCTCCTGTTGCCTCGAAGACCTCGACGATGCGTTGCTCGCCTGCGAGCAGAAGAGTGTCATAGGCATCGAGAAAGAGAGCGAGATGATCTCCCGGCCAACTTTCGAGGGAAGCCCGAAATGCCCGGACCTTCTGGTGGTAACCTTCCCATGCCTCGCCGTGACCCCGGAGGTCGACGCAAAGTCCATGTCGCTCTGCGGATTGCTGCAAACGTTTGCAACGTGAAGCGTCGGTGGCATACGAGAAAATATGGAGCACTTGCCTGTTTCCCTCCCGATCCTCCTGGTCTTTTACAACCGACCCGCGATGGTTGCCAAGAGCCTCGCGGCATTGCGCCGGGTCCGACCCCAACGACTCTGGGTATCTGCGGATGCGCCTCGGAAGGGCGACCTGGAGGATGCCCGCCTTTGCCGGGAAGCAAAAGCGGCTCTCGACGGGATTGACTGGCCCTGCGACCTTCGTTGGCAACAAGCCACCGATCACCTCGGGTGCCGCGATGGGGTGATCTCCGCACTCGACTGGTTTTTTGAGAGTGTCGAGGCCGGCGTCATTCTTGAAGACGATTGTGTTCCCGAACCTACGTTTTTCGATTTTTGCACTGAGTTGATCGAGCGCTACGCGAACGCATCCGAGGTGATGATGATCTCGGGGAACAACTTCGAAAAAGAGCAATCTACACCGGAAAGCTACAGCTTCTCACGCTATGGTCATATGTGGGGGTGGGCAACGTGGCGCCGCGCCTGGCGGCTCTTCGATCGCGATCTCGATGACTGGCCGAGGAGAAGGACGTCGGGCTGGCTTCGCACCGTCGCCAACCATCCTTTGTTCCTCGCGCGATGGCGGGAGCTTCTCGATGGCGTCCATGAAGGAGCCATCGACACCTGGGATGTGCAATGGGCCTATACGGTATTCAAGGAAGGCGGCCTTGTGGCGATCCCCTCGCAGAACCTGGTTTCCAACTTTGGCTTTGATGACCAGGCGACTCATACCCGCGAGAAAGGTTCACCGTATCGGGGCATTACTACCAGACCTCTCGACTTTCCCCTGCGGCATCCCACGAAACTTGCCATGCGGGCACGCTCGAGATTGTTACCGTCACGAGGGGAGGTCTACCTGGAGCCCTTTCGTCCCTCTCAGGGGATCGTATCCACGCAAGACGGGACTGGCATGTAGACGATACTCAGTCGGGAATCCTCGCCCCATGGTGCACGATGAATCTCGCCGATGGTTCTCTCATGAAGCCTCGCGACTGGGCTGGTCACTATTTTCTGAAAGCTCGGCTTGAGGGAGTATTCGTCCAGCCTCGCGCCGTGCAGGATGCGGCCGGATTCATCGGCGGCAAACTCGGTCCCACGACCACTGGACCGATCGACAAGTACTACGTGCCACTCCGTCAGCCTCGCCTGCACGAAAGATTCACCGGCTCCCTCTCTCCACAAGTCCGCAGGGAAATGTTCCTTGTCCACGTGCCAGGACTGGGTGATCTCGCGGCGTTTCCGGCACGAACTAGTAGGCCCACGGAACCGCGCTCCGGTGAGGAATCGACACCCCTTCATATCGGGACGATCCTCGAGAATGAGTCGGCGAATCTCGCGGTCCAATCTGTGCGCGAAGGCGCGCATGGATGTCCCCGGTACCGTCCCTTGTATCGGCTGCGCAGATTCAAAGCGCCTTCGACGCCAATCCAGAAGAACTCCCCCGTCCAGCGGAAGGCTCTCGAAATAGACTTCGAGCTGTTCCAATTCGTCGGAGCTCGAGCAGCCCTCGGGGAGAGTTTTCGGCGAAAATTCGGAGAGAGTCCGCATGGTCCCGCTAGGTAAGCTGACGGCGTGCAAGCTCTGCGAAGCGGCCATTGATTGCCATGAGCTCCGAGTAGGTTCCCTGCTCCAGCACGCGGCCCTCGCCGACGTAGCAAATGCGGTCTGATGCCACGATCGTACTCAGGCGATGCGCGATCACGACCCTTGAAACCGCCAACTCTGCGATGGACTCCGTAACCTGCGCCTGCGACTCGTTGTCGAGCGCGCTGGTGGCCTCGTCGAAAAGGATCAGGCTTGGCCGTCTTGCGAGGGCTCGAGCGATGAGGATCCTCTGGCGCTGCCCGCCCGAGATCGTTCCTGCCCCCTCCATCACGACGGTCTGCAGACCCATCGGCATCCCCGCGAGGTCCTTGTCGAGACCCGCGAGGCCCGCTGCGTCCATGGCATCCTCTTCGGTCAGGTTCGTACCGCCTGCGATGTTCTCCAGGATGCTTCCTGCGATCAGCTGCGCATCCTGCATCACCACACCGAACTGCGCGCGAAGAGACTTCGGATCGAGTTGGGCAAGCGGCGTGTCGTCGAGAAGAATTGATCCTTTCTGTGGGGAATCAAACGCAAGCAAGAGCCGGATCACCGTGCTCTTGCCAGCACCTGACTCTCCGACCAGGGCGACCATTTCGCCAGGCTCTACATGAAAGCTGAAATTCTCCAGAATGTTGGGTTCGGATTCCCGGTAGCGGTAGGTCACCCCTTTGAAGGCGATTCGTCCGCGAATGGCGGGCAATTGAATCCGCTGGGCATCGGAAGCTTCCGGCATTGCCTCAAGAATTGGCTTGACTCGCTGGTAGAGTGGCACGGCCGTCAGCAGGGTCATTACCGTTTCACCGAGGGCGAAGATCGAGCCCATGAATTGGCCCATCGCGACGTTGAAGGCGACGAAAGAGGCCGTTGGCATGATCCGGATCAGCGGATTCCGGTTGATTTCGGTGAGACTCGACGGCACGGAGAAGAAGGACTGGAAGGCTCCCGACTCGATCCCGACGATCAGCAGAATCATGGCGAGGGCCAGAGTTTGGAGCACGCCCTTGATCAGGTTGAGGCACAGGTTGACCAGCCGATCGCGGTAGGTGCAGTGCTGCATCTCCTCGTAAAGCTCAGACCATCGGCTAAATGCGATTTTCTCAGCACCCGCCATTCGTATCTTGGTCTGGTTCGTCAGGAGCTGAAAGATCAGGCCCTCGGTCTGGCCCGACAGGCCCTGGATTTTCCTCTTGAGGGAAAGGAAAATGAAGCCGGCCGGAATCGTGGCGGCGAGGTAGATGGTGGCGAGGCCTGCAACGGCAACCGTGATCTTCCAGTTATAGTAGATCAGCAAAGCGACACTGGTAAGGCCGGAGATCGCATGGAGAACCGTGCGTGTCAGGGAACTGCTCAGAAGGGAACGCAGCGAGTCGACGCCATCCGCACGGTTTACCAGGTCGCCGATGACGTAGCGCTCGAAAAAATTCATCGGTAGATCGAGGAGCTTGAGCCACACGGCCGTCTGGATCGAATTGCCCATGCGGCCCTCGACGCGGAGCCCGGCAATTGCCTCTACGAACCCGAAGGCGACCCCGGCTCCTCCGACCACGAACATCAGCCCGAGCAATGCGACCAGGTCGTTCGTCCGAGCATCTGCGGTAATCGGGCCCATGACTTCGCCGGTGACAATCGGTGTGACCATGTTACCCAAGGCCACCAACAACATCATCAGGAAGATCATCACGAAATCGCCGGTGGCACCGCGTGCCCCGAAGCGAAGAAGTGCGAAGGGGGACTTTATCTCCCGCTCGAACGGGCGCAGCAACGCGACTCCGTCGGACGCAAATTCGCCGGCGCATGCGATATCGACCTTCTTCCGCTTTCCCCCCTGCGGATCGATCGACCAATACCCGCGCCGCCCGAATCGCGGGAGCAGGGCGTGCGGTTCCCGCTCGGGCCCACGGAAGCCGAGCAGGGCGCCGTGGTCCTGTCGCCACCAGGGCCCCTCCAGCGCGACGGGGCGAGGCACGATTCCTGACAATTGGAGAATCGCCGCGACCGGATCCGCGGCCGAGAGTCGCGCCTCCATCTCGTCCCGGTTCGCACCCAGGGGGCACCCCTCGGAAATCGCGACCAGCCGCAGGGCGCCTACCAGGGGCTCTTCCCCGGGTGATGCCGAGACCCTACTCTTTGGGACGAGAACGGATCCGAGGGTTTCTTTTGCCTGAAGAAAAATACCCTCAAATTTAGTCGTACGTTCCGAGGTGAGGGAGTTTTCCTGGCGATCTTCGCGGGCAAGACGGCCCACATGGAGGTGCAGGGTATAGGCGAGGAATTCCCCGTATGCGGCAGCCCACTCACCACCGTCGAGAAGAGTCCCGGTAGATTCGCCCCTCGTTTCCCAGGCCCGGGTTACTTTCCAGTCCTGCCCGGGGACGAGGGGCACCCAGCCTTCAGTCGAGCGGGGAAAACCGTCGGCCTCTCCGGACGTCCGTGGTAGCCCGACGGGCAGAAGGCTTCGCGGTGGCAAGCGGAGCCAGGCGAAGCTGGCTGACCCTTGCAACGGGTCTCCGGGCGAAGCGGACAAGGACTCACCAGGAGAGCAGGATCTTGCTGCTCGAGGAAGTGCTCTCCCTTTCTCGAAACTGTGGGCGAACATGGCCAGCGAGGATTCGATCAGCTCGATGAGGAGAGCCCGGTCTGCCGAGCTGCCCTGGGCGAGTTCCCGGACCTGGTGGATGGAAAACCGGGCGAGCCGGGCTCCGTTGGAGGGAACACCGATTGGGTTCAACCCCGGCGGAAGTTCCTGCCCGGGACCCGCAGCCTCGAGCGAGGGTACAAGCTCGCCTTCCCCCACGGAGAGGACGAATCTGCGTCGCCCTTCGCCTCGTTCTTCCACCAGGAAGACGTCGAGCTCACCTTCGAGCAGGCCAAAGATCGACTCCGAGCCTCCCAGGGATACGAGATCTCGTGCGCCCATCGGCGAGACGGACTGATCGGGGTCCAGCCGCGCGAGGAGCCGGGAGGCGAGACTCTGCTCTGAAGGTTTCTTCGAGGAGTCACTCATTGCCGGTTCACCAGGCCTGCGTAGGTGCCCCCGAGGTCCATCAGGTTCTCATGAGCGCCTCTCTCGACGACTTTTCCCTTCTCCAGAACGATGATCTCGTCGCAGTCGCGAATCGTACTCAGCCGATGCGCGATGATGATGCAGGTACAACCTCGTCGGCGAAGATTCCTGTCAATTATCTTCTCGGTATGAGGGTCCAGAGCCGCCGTTGCTTCGTCGAGGATACAGATCGTGGGGTGGCGCACGAGCGCTCGCGCAATTTCGATTCGCTGGCGCTGTCCGCCACTCAAATTGCTACCGCCCTCGCTCACCAGGGCACTGTAGCCACCAGCCTTGGCGCTGATCATCTCGTCGACGGAAGCATCCCGAGCAGCCTCCACGATAGCGGCACTCGAAATGGTCGGATCCCACAGGGATATGTTCTCGCTTACACTGCCCGAGAAGAGGAAGATGTCCTGATCGACGACGGCGACGGACGAAGTAAAGGTTTCGCGCGCAATTTCCGTGCGCGGTTTTCCGTCAAAAAGGACTTCCCCCGCGCTTGGTTGGTAGAGGCCGGCAATCAGTTTTCCGATGGTAGTCTTGCCGCAGCCGGACGGGCCCACCAGCGCGATTCGCTGTCCTGGCTTCACATCGAGATTGAGGTTCTCGATGAGGTTCGGAGACAGGGAATCAAACCGGTAGGAAATCCCTTTCAGCTGGATGCTGCCGGCGAGCTTGGTTGCGGGGGCGTCGACATCTCGTTGGGGAACTTTGGTGGCCAGATCGATCTCGGCGCGCAGAACATCGTCGATACGGGCGAGATCGCCCTTGGCGTGCTGCAGTTGCGCCCCAAAACCGACGAGGCTCACAATGGGTCCCTCGAATTGCCCCATCAGGAACTGAAACGCGACCAGGGAGCCCGCGCTCATCTCTCCGTCGAGGATGCGCCATGCACCGACACCGAGAACGAGGACTCGGGTGAAGAGACTGATTACGGTTGAAGAAATACCCAGCAAAAGGGACACCCGGCCAAGCTGCTGCCGACCCACGACGGAGTTCGTCTGGTAGCCCGCCCACACGCGGAAGAAGGCCTGCTCCGTCCCGCTAGCTTTCAGGGTTTCCATTGCCCGCAAGCCGTTCATCCCGGCACCACGGAGTTTGGCCGACTTGGTCACCAGGTTCATGTTCAAGTCGTAAAGCTGGCCGGCGGCTGCCTTGTAGGCGAGTGCATTGAGGAGGGCAGACATCAGCGAAATGAGGGCAAGCGGCCAGGCCAGCAGGAACATTGCGACCCCGTAGACACCGGTCGTCAGGAGATGGATGGCATTCAGTGCGATCGGTCCGGACAGCAGTCCTGCGACTCGCGAACACGCCTGAACCCTCGCCGAGACATCTCCCACGTAGCGTTGCGAGAAGAAGGCGGGGGGAAGGCGCAGCACACGCCAGACCAACTCCGCGGAGAGGGCCACGGAGAGCTTGATTTCCAGCCGAGCGATGTAGAGGCACCGCAGTCCGTCCAGCACGGCATTCACGATGGCGATGCTGAAAATCGCGCAGACCAACGGAAAGAGCCAGGATTGAAAATCGCGACCGATGACATCGTCGATGAAACTCGAGAGAATCGCAGGGACGACGAGTGCAGGGACGACCAGCAGCAGAGTCGCAATTGCGATCATCGCCACAGCGTCTCCAGACCCGGCCAGCCGGGGGAGCAGCATCTGCAGGATTCCAGGTGGGGGTGGCCGCTTCTTGAGCGTATCGGTGGGCTCGAATACGAGGAGGATCTCGGAAAAATGCTGCTTGAACTCTTCGCGCGAAACGCAGATCTGTCCCCGAGCCGGGTCCATCAGGTGGACTCCCTTACGGGTTTCGCCCTGTACCACCAGAAAATGATTCCGGTTCCAGAAGGCGATCGCGGGAAGTTTTTTCTCGAGAACTTCTTCCGCCGTGCAGCGTTCTCCCGAGGCGTTCAGTCCGTACACTCGCGCGGCGACAAGGATATTCCGCGCATTCGCTCCGTCACGGGATACGCCCGTTTCGACCCGTAGCTCTTCCAGCGGCACCCAGCAGCCGTAGTAGGCAAGAATGGAGCTCAGAGAGACCGCACCGCACTCGACAGCTTCGATGCCGATGACCGTCGGGGTGCGAGCCCGCTTAGAGGATCCCGAAAGTGACGAGGCGATCTGCTGCCACCAATTGCCTGGCATGGGCCTACCAGATCCAGGTGCGCAGGATGGGCATCAGGAGATCGATGGGACGGGCCGTGTAGACTGTCGCGGAAACCTCAGCCTGCGTTCCTGCGGTTATGGCCTGGGGCGGGCCAGTTCTCGAGGTCCAGTCCAGTCCGCTTGCGGAATCGGAGCTTTCAAAGAGCTCTATATTTGCGCGAATCGGCGATCCCGCCGACAAGAGCTGTTTGACCAGCACCGGGTTGCCGAAAGTTCGCATCATATCGGCTTCTGTTTCGGGCATCGGAGAAACCGACCGAACACGGCCCTTGATGGTCCCGTATATATCGCGCTGAACCGACAAGGGAGCGACGCGTGCTGCCATTCCGGCGCTAAGCTTCTTGCCATCCGCGTTCGAAAAATAACCGATGAAACCGAGTCGCTCGCCGCGTGTCGAAATGGTGGCGATCTGTGCTTCCGGCCCGATGCGGGTTCCGGGGTTGACCGCCACCCCGGTAACGACTCCGGCCGTCGGGCTGTTGATCTTGGAATCGACTTCGAAGCCTACCTCGTCAGTTTCGAGGAGGCTGCTTTGTTCAAGCAGTTGCTCTCTCATTTGCCGGAGGGACTCGAGCTGACTGTTTTCAAATTGCTCGGATTGGATCTGCGTTGTGCTGATCTGATTTGTCAGCGAGCGAAGGCTTGTTCTCGTCTGGTTGAGCTCGTTGACTGTCGCCTCTACCTGCTGCCGGGTGATATAGCCCTTGGCTAATTCCTTCTGCTGGGTCTTATTGAGTTGCTCGAGGAAGGAAAGGAATTTTTTTTGGTTCCCGATGTTCTCGCGGAGCGCCTCGATCTCGTTGTCGAGGTTGGCGCGACGGGTCTTCAGACTTTCCTCGACGAACCGTTTCTGACCGAGCAAGGCCTTGTCGAGTTCCGCGACGATCTTGCGCTGCGCCGCAAGGGTGGTCTCGCGACCGGGAAAGCGCATCGTTGCCAAGGGAGTCCCTTCGACAACTTCCTGGCCGACGCTGACGTAGACCTCAGAAACAATTCCGGTTGCTGCGGAAACCACGTCGACCGTCGCGGTTTGGTCCTCCAGGATGATGCCGATTCCGCTGCTGCGGAAGGAGATCTCTCCGAGAAAAGCCCAGACTGCGAAGGCGAGCACCATCACACCGAAAGTTGCCAGTGAAATCCTTCCTGCGGATCCTGTTAGGGTGAAGAGAAGATCGAGGCCCTCAGGGTTTCTGGGAGGATTTTTCGTATCCGGGCTTGGTTTGTCGGCGTCCGTTGGTAATGGCATCGTCATCAGTGCGGGTCGAGAACCGGGAGATCTTCCCGTGCGAGGTTGTTTCGGTATCCCGAAAGCAGATGTACCGATGAACCTAGCCTATCGTTTCGCAGGATCCTACCGATCAACTACACCCGAAAGCACCCTCGCGCGTTTTCTTCCACGAGCCGCAGAGCATGGAATTACGCGCCTAGCCGAGATCACCCATCTCGACTCCCTGGGGATTCCTGCTTGGGCCGCAATTCGTCCAGCGTCGCGTACCGTCCAGGTTGCAAACGGGAAGGGATGGAAGAGCAGCCACGCCAAGGTCTCGGCCTTGATGGAGGCAATCGAGCTTCATCACGCCGAGAATCCGCCTCGCTTGCATAGGGCCAGCCTGGCCGAGTTGCAAGCACAGGGCACGAACTCCCTTGCTCCGCGAGAACTACACGATTTTTCCAACGCCTTCTTCAGCGACGATTATCGGATCGAATGGGTGGCCGGCGAGGACCTGGTTACCGGGAAATCTGCGTGGTTGCCGGCGAGTCACGTTTATTTTGGATGCAGTCCCAGCCTGCACCGGACAAGTTCCAATGGTCTCGCAAGTGGAAACGACCTCACCGAGGCCACGCTGCATGCCCTTTACGAGCTCGTGGAGCGGGAAGCGGTGTCGCGTCTTTTCGACAAGGGCGCCCTGCGCCTCGAGGGAGCCACGGTCATCGATCCGGCGACCTTGCCGGGTTCGATTCTCCCCGATCTGGTCGGGCGGATTTCAGCTGCAAATCTCGAGCTGCGCCTTCTTCGGGTCAGCGCCCCAGTGGCGATCGAGGTGGTCTGGGCGATTCTCCTCGACCCGTCCGCGCAGGATGCCATGACGACCCTGAACATGGGCTGGGGCGCCCAGCCCGACTTTGAAGCGGCATCGATTCGGGCCATCACCGAAGCCGCCCAGACCCGGCTCGCGATCATCCATGGAGCACGCGAGAATATCATTGAAAAACGAGCCTACGGTGCCGGAGGGGCCCAGGATTCGAAAGCCTTCGCGTTTTTCCGCGATCTCCCGACCGGACGCTCATGGCAGGGCCAGGAGATCGAAGCGGCACCCGAGGAAGCGCGGGATCTGGATCGTGACCTCGAAGAACTTATCGATGATCTCCGGAATACGGGATTTCCACGAATCTATCGCGTCGATCTCTCGCGCCCCCCGAGACCCATCCCGGTTGTGAAGTTGGTCGTACCGGGATTCGGCCTGAACGCATCGCTTTTCGGCTAGCAGCTTGTATTGAGCGTTCACGTACCCCATGCTTCCCTGGATACCATCCGGACCGGTTCCTTCGGGTCCTGTCGTCCCGGGTTGAGAAGGGCACTCTTTTGACAGGGCAGTCGGAATATTCTGTTGGCGAGATCAAGCGCTTCCTCGAGCTCTGGTGGGCGGGGGACGAGATGCGGCAGCTACTGTGCGAGCATCACGCCGAGGCCACCGATCGCTACGGGTGTTTGCCAACCCGGGTAGAGATGGCTCCGTTCATCGATCCGGATCGCCGATCGGAGCTCGCGGACGAGAATCTTCGCGCTGATTTCCGTGCGTATTCAGACTTCGGGAAATCGAAATTCCAGCACCTTGCAACCGTTCGCGAGCAATGTCGGCCCAGCGACACTCGTTTCGAGGCGTGGCGCGGCCGGCAAATGGGTCGCAACCGTATGGTCAATGGCATTACCGTCGACCACGCTCTTCCCCATATTCCCTTCGCCATCGAGATCTGTCGCGGCTGTTCGGTCGGCTGTTGGTATTGCGGCTGTGACGCGGGTCCGTTGGAAGCGATCTTTCGATACGGAGAGGAAGAGGCTGAGCTCTATAGAGGAATTCTCCGTATTCTTCGCAAAAAACTTGGGCCAGCGGCGAGATTCGGGAGCAGTTATTGGGCAACCGACCCGTTGGACAACCCGGATTATGAGCGATTCATGGACGACTTCCATGAGATCTGCGGAATGTACCCCCAGACGACGACCGCTCGGCCGGATGCGGATATCGACCGCACGCGTCGATTGTTGCGTGTATCGCAAGCCAAGGGTCGCTTCATCAATCGCTTCTCGATCCAGAGTTTGCGACAGCTTGATGTCGTGATGCGAGGCTTTACCGCCGACGAATTGGTCCGAGTAGAACTGGTCCCGCAATTCCCCCAGGGCGTCGTGGCAAAAGCGAATGCCGGTCGATTCTTTCGGCATGCAGTCGACAAACCGCATCTCATCGAGAAGGAGGTCGCAAAGATTCGACGCCTTCGTGAGGAGAAGGGGCAGCCGGCTCCGGAGGAGATGGTCACGGCAGGGACCAATAGCTGCATGAGCGGCTTCTGGATCAACCTGGTGGATCGCTTTATTCGTCTTGTCAGCCCAACTTCGGCATCCGAGCAATGGCCTGGCGGCTGGATTCTCTTCGAGGAGGTTTCGTTTCGCGATGCCGAGGAACTCGAGGAAAAGGTCGAGGGACTGATCGAGAGGCATATGCCGTCGTCACTGCCTTCGTATCGCAACGTGGCTTTCACATCCGGCCTCGACTTTGCGCCGACCGAGCGCGGTTTTACGGTACGGACTCCGCATGCCCAATTCGCGTTGGAAGCACCTGAAGGGCGGGCCCCGTTGACGGGCGTTGGCGACCTCATCCGTTCGGGAAACCGGCACCCTGAGGAGATCTGCTTTCTCGCCAGGATGCAGTACGGCACCTTCGAAGCCGATGCACAGCGGGCCCTGGACGAATGTTTCGAGCGCGGACTTCTTCGTGAAGAGCCGGAAGTGAACTTTTTCGAGCAGGAGCATATCGAGGGTCCGGCAAAGAAGCTCCGGAGAGTCGGACCGATCGCCTCTCGCGCTCCTGCATGACGCTCTCGGATGACGAAAGTGCCACGGCCGTTCCCGGCACCGATTCCGAGGCGCGGTTTCGCCAGCGAGGACCATCGGCTGAGGATTTCCGCCGCGCCATCCGGGCCCACCGTGAACAGCGAGAGATTCCGTCCGGATCGGACCCATCGCAACTTCTGTTTCTGCCCTTTGCCTTCCAGTGGCGTCGCGAGCTAGCCCTTTACTTGGATTCTTCCGGGATCGATATCCGGTTGACCAACCTTCGAGCTTTGCAGGATCGCTTTCTCGGGTTTCTCTGGCGGAGGGCCGGCCACCCCGTGCGCGGTGAATACCCTGTCGACAATATCGACGACGCTTTTCTCGCACGGTTTGGCGTCCGTAGGGAGGGAGAAGGCCACGAGTCGGTGGCCCGGAAACTTGGTGAGGAACTCGCTTCGTTTCGCCGGGAGATGCCTCGATGGTGGCGGCTCTTAGGGGAAGTCACGGCGCGTTCGAGTCTTTTTGTTGCCCGAGTGGCGAGGCAAAGCGCGGCGATGAGTGCGCGGCTTGGCGGGGCGGACTCGGCGTCGCCTCTGACGATTTCTCTTGAACCCTGGAAATCCGATCCCCACGATGGCAACCGCACCGTCGTCCGTGTCGCCTTCGACGCTAGAGGTCTCTGGTACTACAAGCCTCGTGCCCTCGACATGGAAACCGTGATGGATGAGTTGATGGGACGGGCTCGAGAAATCTTTCCCGAGCTTTTCCCAGAAGTACTGCCTGCTCTCCATGTGGCCGGTCAGGAAGGTTGGATGCAGGCCGTCGGACCATGCCGCGATCTCCCCGAGCGGCTTCATGCGGATTATTTTCAACACGCAGGAGCGCTATTGGCCCTGGTGCGATCGGTCGGTGGTATGGATTTCTACCGGGACAATCTGGTGTCGGATGCCGATGGGTGGTTGGTCCCGGTCGATTCCGAATGCCTTTTTTCCGACGAGACTCTGGACGGAGGGGGGCCCGCAGGAATTCTTGAGAGCGGAATCCTGCCCATTTCTTCGCGCCGTCTGGGTCCACGGGTCGCGGGAATCACGACCGGCTTTCTCGATGTCCCAGATGCGCGTCTGCGGGAAATCCTGCACCGAGGCGCCCCCTTCGTGGAGGCAGGTTTTCGTCGATGTCGTCTCGCCCTTGCGCGCCATGTCTCTGCCTGGCTGGAGGAGAAGGATCTGCGTCTCCGGTGGTCTTCCCTGAGACGACGGCGTCTGCGGGTCGGAACCCTGGGGTATTACACGGCCATTGAAAGGGCACTTTCGCCCGCCAATCTTGTCGACGATTCCTCCTGGCGTGGATCGCTTCGCCGACATCTCGAGGAAGTTAGCCCGGGGCCCCGCGAGAACCCCGCGGAAATGGAATTCGATGTTGAGGATCTCTCGCAGTTGGATATCCCTCACTGGACCGAAGCCCTCGCAGAAGGAGGGGGCGCGGTTTTCGAGAGACTTTCGAAGAGACTCGGCTGCGTCGACGAGCGGTGGGTCGACGAGGAGTGTCGGATTCTCGTCGCGAGCCTGACCGGCAAGATTGCGGAGCGATCATGACCACGGAGGAGAGCAGAATCGGGGAGGCGAGCGACCCGCGGGGGGCCCTTCGTCCCGAGTCCTGCTCGGTTGCCGCCTTCGAGACATTTCCCTTCGAGGTGCCCGTTTCTTCGCTCCCCCTTCATGCCACCGGCTTGCCGGATCCATGGCATCCGCTCCAACGGTGGGCGCCCGACTCGATCGCTTCGCGCCATGGCGAGGTTCTTGTTCCCTTGGCTCGTGGTCGCGAAGGCAACTTCGGGTATCACGCTGATCGTGCGATCGGCGAGTCGCCGGCGGCTTTCGATATTTTCGAAGTACCCCTGGCCGAAGCGGTTGAGCGCGTGAAGTATCCTCGGGGTCGCGATTTGTACGCAATGAAGCAGGTTTCCCTCGATAGAAGCCCGCCGGGGCTTCGACAGGAAGCTCCCTGCCCCTCATTCCTTGCAGGTCGCGGGCACCTCAGCTGGCTCTGGATCAGCGGTGACCATACGCGGACCTGCCTCCATTTCGATCGTGCGAACGGTTTGATCGTCCAGTTGCAGGGCTCCAAGAAGATTACGTTGGCCCCACCGGAAGAGACGGAACGGATCCCGCTCCACCCGGAGCGTTCTGCTTCGGCTCATGGCAGCGACCTGGATCTTGCATCCGAGGCGGCCCGTCGATTGCGTCGCATCGAGGTTCTCCTGGACGCAGGGCAGGCGCTTTTGCTTCCCGCGTTCTGGTTCCACCAGGTGGAAAATCTAGGTGTCAGTGTGTCGGTACATTACTCCTGGCGCCCAAGTATCCCTCAGCGTCTTCTCGCGCCGGCACGTCGGCTTGCCGGACATGATTTTTCTGCGAACCGCCTGCGCTCCTTGCGTACACAACTCACTCTGTCGGGTGATCTCCATGCGAGAGATTACGCGTCGCGGTCTCGAGAACGAGGCGATGAGGTTGCCGCGGCGCTGGTCCTCCTCGCGGACTGGGAGGAGATGTTCTTCGCGACCTGTCCCGGTGCGGCGAACGCCGATGAGGTTTTCGCGCGGTCGGATCTGTCCGCTGAGACTCGCGCAGACTTCCGCTGGATTCTTCAGCAGGTGGGGAAGGCTGATCAGCGGCCCCTTACGTCCCCTGAGGCCGCCTCGATTCTCTCGCGACTGGCCTCTGCTCAGGACCTTCGACCCAAACCATCACATCCTTATGCACACCTGGGTTCGCGATGACGTGTCCATCGTCTTCCCTGGAAAAGCATCCATGGTCGGATCTGGAACGTTCCGGCGCGAACTTCGAGAAGCCTGTTCTGTTCGATTTGGAGGGGGGCGACTGGGACTTGTCGGATTGGAGCCCCGCAGCGCTCGAGGCCCGCCTCGGCGATGAAGAAGCGCCGGTCGCGATCTCCGACGAGCCAGTGTTCGGATATTCTGCGGATGCGAGCGGGACGGAACCCAGCCACCTTTTTCGCTTCGAGACCCTTCCTTTCGCCGCTGCCCTTTCCGAGATGCTCGACCCTAGGCCAGGCCGCCACCTCTACCTCATGCAGGTTCTCGTCCCCCCGTTCTTGCCAAGCCTGGCGGAAATCGCACCCTCGCTGTCCTTTATGGACGCGAAGTTGAACAAGCGCAGCATCTGGATCGGCCCGGAAGGGACTACAACACCTCTTCATTTCGACCGGTTCAGGTCGGTCTTCATACAGCTTCACGGAAGTAAGAAGATCAACCTTTTCCCTCCGGACGACGTCCGAAAGTTGGAAATGTTTCCCGTCGAGTCAACGACTCCGCACCTCACGAAGGTGAATTTAGATTCCCTTGCGCCACAGGAGGCAGCCGCCCTGAACTCCCGGGCGTCTGCGGAAATCGAACTCCGACCGGGAGAAGCTCTCCTTGTGCCCCCGTACTGGTTCCACCAGGTCCGAAATCGGGGACTTTCGATCTCGGTCCACCACTGGTGGGCGTGCAAGATGCAGCGCGAGCTGCCCGCCAATGCCGGCGCACTCGTTCTCCACGAATTCCGACGTTGCCGCCTGCAACGTCTTGCGTGGGCCGCGTGTAACGAAGAGCGTCCGCTCCTTCTCGACCTCGCCCCCTTGTTCTTTAGCCGTGAGGAGCCGGGCAACGCCCTGCTCGTGGTCGCGGCTGCGCTAGAGATGACGGTGCGAGGGCGGGCGGTACGCCATGGGCTGCCCTGGCCACAGGCGGCTACTTTCAGAGTCTTGCTTGACGTCATGCGGGAGAGGGAACTGATCTCGGCGGACGATTTCGGCTGGCTTGTGGAAATCGTTGCGGTTACGGAGAGCGCGGACCGGGGACGCACTCCAAGGCTCCCGCTCGGAGATTGCGAGACTCATCTCGAGCGAGCCAGGCGATTCACGTCAACTTCAACTCGACCGTCGGGGGGCTAATTCTCGTCCAGTCTTACCCAGGGGCTGATGTCGTCGGGAGCCGGGTGAGGTTCGATGTGCAGAACCGAGGTTGCGTTCTGCGCCGAGGCCGATTTCAGGATCCGAAAGCAGGAGAACCGCCGTCTCCCATGATCCGAAAGAATCTCGGGCGGGAGGATCTCCTCGATCGGAGGACCATTGTCGACGAGGATCCAACCACGGTCTGAAAGGTAGGGCAGGTAGAACTCGACCACGTTTCGCGCACCAAGGGTGCGATCAAGCGAAATATTTCTCCCCATGGCGATATCGCTCCAGACCAGGTCGAGGGGCTCATCCGTGGGCACCGGGAGCTTGCTGTCGCGACGTTCCGGGTAAAGAAGTGCCTGCTCAAAGGTGAGGTGGTTTTGTAGACCTAGCTCCTCCGCGAGTTGCAGAAAGTCGGGGTCGGGTTCGCCCCCATCATAGGTCCAGACGTGGCCGTCTCCCGGATTTTCCCTCATCGCCAGTGCACACCAGAGGGCAGAAACTCCGAATCCGGTACCGAGTTCGATCACCCTGCGACACCCCTGCATGCGAAGGAGGGAGTACAGCCAGGTTCCTGTAAATTCGGTACCGAAAACAAGCCCCTTGTGGCTCATCGCGTACTGGAGCAGTTTCTGGTGCGAGGAAGCCGTGAAGTGCATCGCCTCGTAGGGAAATCGCGTGGTCATTGCGGCTCTACCCGGCTGGCGAAAAGTACGCTGAAAATCGGGCGGGGCACAGGATCATCTTCAATACCGCGGGCCCGCAGATATTTCTCTTCCATCCATTCCCGCGCAAAGCAATCTCTCACCTCGGCGAGAGACAGGGGCCCGGGAGTGTCGGCTTCGACGTCCACGCTGACGACGATCGCGTGCTGGCAGTGCAAGGCGAGTTCCGAGACAAACTCCCGGGCTTCCCCGGAATCCATCCAGTAAAGTACATTGGCCAGCAGGGTCACATCGGGTCGGGGGAGTTCACCAAGCGAGATCTTCGGACCTCCGGATTGGACTCGCAGCCGCTGATCATCAACTTCCTGGTGGCTTCCGATTCTCGCGTGGCGGCACTCGATCCGGGCATAGGTCTCTGGCTCGGACCGAGCATGGTGGCCCAGAACGTACTCGGCCTGGCGGTACCATCCGGCGTCCGCCTCAATTCCGAGGACTCCGCCAAATCCTGCTTCTGCGGCGCGGAGGAGATGAAGACCCGCGTTACTACCGACCTCGAGAAAGAACTTCCTCCGACGTTCTCGTTCGGGGAGAAGGGGCTCGATGAAATTCGTCCACTTGCCCTCTCCATGAACCGAGCTTCGCCGGGTGGAGGGATCCTGAACCGGTGCCGGAACGCCCTCGACCGTGATCGGCTGGTACCAGTCTCGCTCGGTCGCGAGTTGTGCCAGCGCCCTCTCGATCTCTTCCTTGGAGGGGTCCGTCATGTCGGCTCCGCTAGGGGAGGGAGAAGCGAGATTCCCTGAAGGCGTTTTTGCATCCAGTCGAGAATGAAGTCGATACGAAGGTCGAATACTTCGCCATCCGGATCAAGACCCCAGACCGGGAACATGCTCTGCACGTCCCGTGCCCCTCGAATCACCATGAGGTCAGCAAAAACCGGGAGCAGAGATCGCTCCTCGGCGTCCATCGGTCGCACGGACTCGTAGGCATCGAGAAAATTCCGGTGGTGTTCCGTTGCCAAGTTGAGCAGGAAGTTTGCGATATCGAGGCCTCTCCAGCCCACGAAGGCGTGATCGAAGTCGATCATGTACGCACCTCTTTCGCGGGAGCAGAGAACATTGCGCAGGTTGGCGTCGCCGTGACAGAGACCGAAGCGCTCCTGGGTACGGGCTAGGTTTTTGAGGGAATCCTTGAGTTCCTCGATCACTCCCCGGAAAAAGTCGATCTCGATTCCCCGCCGGCGCCGGATGGCGCTGGCGAGAAAGTCCATGGGGTCATCAACAAGATCCCGGGTCTCGAGAACCATTCGCGGGTGGCGATTTCCCAGCGCGGTCATGGCCAGGTGGAGTTTGCCGAGATTGCGACCAATCTCCTGTATCCATTCGCCGACCGCATTGGCCTCCAGCGGTGCCCCGGCGACGGCGGGGAAGAGAGCGACGAGGGTTTCCTCACCCGGGAGCGTAACGGCCCATCGCTCTTCCCTGGTGCGGATCGGTGCGCCGACAGGAAGCCCGCGCTTGCTCAGGTCATGAAGAATCTCGAGCTCGGCCAGGCAGTCGTCATGGCCTCGAATCCACCACTTGCCAGGGAGATAGAACCTCGCATACCAGACCTGCTTACCGGCGCCGAGGCGGTAGTGGTCATTGAACCCGCGGCGAACGAACTGGCACTCGCAGTACGGCGGGACATCCCAATAGCTAGCAGCGAAATGAGAGACTGCCGCTCCCGAAAAAACCTTCATCCTGATTCTCTGCCGCGCGCATTCCCCGCGGGTATCGCTCTGAAAGAGCGCCCACTATGACGCCTATAGGAAGGGCGGAATTCTTCAAGGCAAACGAAGGCGGCCGCCTGGACCGCAACCTGGCCCTTGCCCGGATGGCTTTACCGTTCGCCCAACCTCTGGTACGGCGCCTTACATGTGGCGCTTCCTAAACCTGTTGAGTCTTTTTTTCGTGATCCTTCTCCACGGCACGGCAGGGCCCGCCATGGGAGGGAATCTGGAGGGCCCCCCCGAGGCCAAGAATGCTGCCCAGGCTTGGCTGGGCCTCCTCGACAAGGACGAGTTCGCTACGGCCTGGAAGAAGACGGCCCCTCACTTCCAGGAGAAGATGAAGGAAAAGGATTTCGTCGGGGACTTGAAGCGTGCTCGAGCGGATCTCGGAGCGTTCCGCTCTCGACAGCTTGTAGATGTCCAGGCCCTGGTCGATCCGCCCAAAAGCCCTCCGGGCCGCTACGTGGTTCTCCTCTACAAGACCACGTTCGCCAAGCATCTACCGGTCGACGAGAGGGTGTCGATGGTCGCGACAGACAAGGGTGATTGGTCGGTCGCGGGCTATCATTTTGTTCGCTGAAGGGCCGAGGAAATTCATCGCTTCGGACCTGCAAATCCGCGACCCCTGGTTCGCAGTCTGTGCACTCCTGGCGGCAACCTTGTTGGGGCCGGGTGCGAGAATTGCCGAAGCACAGGATGCCGACCCTGGAGGAGCCGGTCTTGTTGCAGACTTGACGACCGCGCTGGGTCGCACCTACGAGAACAATCCGGGGCTCGCGGCATCGCGTGCGGACCAGCGGGCAGTCGACGAGGAGATCCCGCAAGCGAAAGCGGATTGGTTTCGCCCGACGATCAGCGGGAAGGCTGATGGGAACTACACGCTCTATCGCCAGAGCCAGGGGGCTTCCTCCCGCGGGCGCGAGGCGGCACCTGTGCGCGAGGATATTTTTGAACCCAGCCTGAGCGGAAATCTTTCCTTCCCGATATTCCGAGGCGGGTCGACGTTGAATGGCCTCCGCGCGGCGGAGGCATCCGTCGCAGCAGGCAGCAACAATCTCGCGGGAACGGAGCAGTCCCTGCTCGGAGCGACGGCGACAGGCTACGCCAACGTCGCCTATTACCAGACACTGGTAGGGATCAATCGTGAGGAGATCAAAAAAGGCTACGCACCGCTCGCGAAGATGCTGGAAACCATGGTTCGTTCTCGCACCAGTACGGTGACCGACCTGGCGCAGGTCCATGTCCAGTTGGCGAGTGCTCGTGCCGACCTCGAGTCCAATATCGCGGAGTTGGCGACGGCCACGGAGACGTTCGAACGGCTCGTGGGGGCGCCTCCCGGAGAACTCGACCCGAAGGTTCAATTCTCCATTGGCGCAACCGGATTAGACGCGGCTATCGAGATCGGCCTCGCGGAGAATCCGGGCCTTCTTGCTGCCCGGGCCGACGTCGAAAGCAGCCGTTTCGAGGTCGCGAAGCTCAAGGGGGCGCTTCTGCCGGACCTGTCTCTCCAGGCTTTGGTTGACCAGGAGTGGGAGAAGCTCCGCTACGTCGATGATGAGAACAAACGTATCTCTGATTCGGATCGAACCAGCACCTTTGGCGCAGTCGCTTCGATTCCGATCTACGAAGGTGGAGCGCGGTATTCGGAAATTCGCCAACAGCGTCAGGAGCTGGCAGCTGCCCAGGCAAACCTTCAATATGTCCAGCGCGAAACCCGCGTCGGGGTTCGGTCGGGCTGGCAACAATACCGGGCCTACCAGCGAGAATTGGCAGCTTATGACAAGGCCATCCAAGCGGGGCGCGTTGCGGTCGAGGGTAAATTGAAGGAATTCCGCAATGGTACGACCTCGACGCAGGAAGTCCTGATCAGCAGGGAGAATCTCTTCGACGCCATGGAGGCGCAGGCCTACGCGCAGCTCCAGCAGACCACCAGCCTGGTCCAGCTGTTGACCGCGATGGGCAGATTCGATGCGAAATCACTCGAGTTGCCGGTTACTCTTTACGACCCCGGGAAGTATCTCGACGAAGTTCGAGATCGCTGGATTGGCTACGAGATCGATTGAGCGTGCCGTCGCGCTAGGAGGATCGCGGGAGCCAGTCGATCACCAGGTGGACACGGTCTATTTTCCCGTCATTGCGCACCGTGTGCTCGCGCCAATGGTTGATCTCCCATACTTCGCCCGGACCCAGGTGCTTCTCCTCCCCGTCAATCAAAAACCAGACCGCGGGGTTGGTGATGATCGGTATGTGAGAACGCCGGTAAAAATGCGACGGCTCCGTCGGGTAGGGCGGCAAGGATTCCGGTCCGTCGCGATGCAGCGGCAGCGCGGTGTCGCCACAGAGACGCACAAGGCTGATCGTATCTGCGAAACCACATCCATAATGTCGCTCGAGGAGGTCGAGCAGCGGCTCGAGAGCCTGGTCGAAGCGGAGTTCCTTCCACAGGGGACTGGTCGACTTCGGGCGAACCAGAGGAATCGCATCGAGGTGCTCGGAGAGGTAGCTACGCAAGATCTCCTCTCCCCATAGAGACCCAGGAAAACCCTCGACAATCTCCAGGATTGGTTGAATTTCGATCGAACCGATCGCGACGAAATTCCCGTCGAACTTCCAGTTGTCCTTCCGGTTTCGAGCCATACGTTCGCCGTCGAAGATTTTCGCACCATCCAGGTGCGCATGCTCGCACCAGGAGCGTGCTCGTCGTACCCTTCAGAAGTTGCTGACGCCAGTGTCCGGAGTCTGGCGCGACCGCCTTCGGATGGGATAAGGGCGTGTCGGCGCCGTCGCGCGCCTGCCTGATCATGAATAGTATGGAACTCCCAGGTCTACCGGTCGCCGAGATCCCACCCTTTGCCGAGGATCTCCCAGAAGCGCGAAACCATTTGCGAGAATTCGGAATGTGCCTGATCCCCGAGGCCATCCCGGGAGAGCTTGTTCGGGAAATCGACGAACGCATGAAAGAGCAAGCGTCGGGCGAGGAGTCCCTTGGTCTGGGGGCGACGTTTCGTGGGGACGAAGCCTTCGGAGGGCAGGCAGCTCCGGAGGGAAGGGTGAGTCGCCTTCTGTGGAACCTGGTCAACAAGGGATCGGTATTTTTGCCCCTGATCGATCACCCGACCGTCTTCCCGCTCGTCGAGGAAATGCTTGGTGACCGAATTCGTCTTGCGGCCCTCGCCGGCCACATGAACGGGCACAACAACGAGCAGATACCACTGCACCAGGACCAGACGGCGCACATCCCCCGCCCCCTTTCATTCATCGCGTGGGCCAACGTGATGTGGCTGATCACCGACAACAGCGTGCGAACCGGGGGGACGCGGGTAATCCCGGGCTCCCATCTCTGGCCGGAAGTCGATTCCCGGAAGGTGAATTTCCAAGGTGGGCAGGGACTCGCGAAAACGGTTGAAGCCCCCGGAGGAACCGCGCTGGTCTTCGAGGGAAGGCTCTGGCACGGCAATGGGCTCAATCGTTCGGGAGCGGTGCGGAACAACATCCTGGCTTCCTATGTGCCAGGCTGGATTCGCACGCAGGAAAATTACCCGTATACGGTCCTCGACGAGGTCCATAGCAGGGCCAGTCAGCGCCAGCGGGAACTCCTCGGTTTCGGTCATTTCCGCACGCTCGGTGCTCATGACGGATCAAGTTACCTCTCCGCCGGTTTTGATCGCACGATCGAGCCGGTCGGAATTCTCAAGTCGTGAACCGACAGCTGGGACCCTCGGGCCCCGGAATCGGGGCGATCGGCCTCGGCTGCATGCGACTAGGGCTTGCCGGGCAGGACTCCGGGGACGATGTCGGGTCGGTCCTCCGCTCTGCACTTGAAGCCGGCATCCGCCTTTTTGATACTGCCGATATCTACGGACCGCCCGCGACCCCGGTTGGGGAATGCGAGAGATGGATCGGTTCGGCGCTGCGTGGTGTCGCCGGTGTCACCGATTCCCTACTTGTTGCGACGAAGGGAGGTCTGCTGAGGACACGTTCGGGCTTTCGTATTGATGCAAGCCCTCGTCACTTACAAGACGCGTGCGAGAAAAGCCTGACGGCACTGGGGCGCGACACCATCGACCTGTACCAGCTTCATGCCCCCGACCCCGCGGTCCCATTCGAAGAATCGGTCGGTGCACTCTCCCGCCTGCATGAAGTCGGAAAGATCCGCTTCATCGGATTGTCCAATATCTCTCTTTTGCAACTAGAAAAATCCTGCGCGATCACCGAGATCTCGAGTGTGCAGAATCGCTTCGGGCCCGGACACTTTGCGCCTTTGCAGGAGGGCTGGATCGAGGAATGCGAGCGGAGGCGGATCACCTTCCTTGCTCATACCCCTCTGGGAAGTCCGGCGTCGAGGGACGTGATCGAGGAGAATCTGACACTTCGGCAAATCGGGCGGGTTCGGGGTCTCTCTCCGGCCCAGGTGCTTCTGGCCTGGTATCACTCGCGGTCGAACTCGCTCATCCCCCTACCCGGCGCGTCGAGACAAGCAACGGTGCGATCCTGTGGGGCGGCGGGAGAGGCAAGGCTCAGCCCGGCGGAGGTAAAGCAGGTCGAGTTGCTATTTGAGAGCTAGAAATCGCTAGCGAGGCTGTCGAGCGGGCCCCCGGATTTCCTCCACACCCGCGAGCAACTCCACGAGTTCCCGGCGAATCCGGTCCCGGTCCTGCTCCAGTAGGAAGTGCGAACCGCCACGGCGTGTCTTGCGAAGCACCGTGCAACCATTTTGCATGAGTCGAGCTGGCTCGAAGAGCGTGAAACACTCGGCGGGCTCGGAGTCTTTCAACGTGTCCGCAATCCACTCGACATCGGCCTTGTAGTGGGGATTCGACGTCGAATGGAAGACCAGCATTCCGCCGTCCGGATTCAAATGGGGCCAGATCGCAAGAAAGAATTCGCGGTAGAAGTGGTAGTCGTTCCAGGCCAGGTCGATGGGAAGATGATCCTCGGGGATTTTCGCAAGAGCGTGCTGCCCCGCTTCCAGTCCCGAGAATTCGTCTCCGAAATGCAAATCGGTAAGGTTGCCCAGTTCGAGTTCCGAAAGCATCTTCTCAAGGTTCCGGGAATAAGGATGATCTGCGGGCTGTGCCTCGAAACAATGGAAGTAGGGGCCGGGGTCGGCCAGGTAGAATCCTGGCGCCGCCATGCAGGCGTCTTCGCCCCGACTCAGCCAATCGAAAAGGGTGTTGAGCTCTTCGCGGGGTAGCTCGTCGAGCGAACCGCTCCCCCCCGGCAGCCCGACCCCGGTTGATTTCGATTCGAGCTTTCGTTTCTCCTCGTGAAAGTTCGCTGCATTTTCGCAAAGGGCCTGCGCCAGAAAGGCTGTGGAGTAGCCACTACCGAACTCGAGAACGGTCCTGGGGCGAATGCAGCGAATAAGGGAGTAGAGCCACAGAGCCAGTTCGCCGGTCCCCGAGTGCAGCGAATCGGGCCGAAGATATTTGCGGACCGTATCCTGGAAACCCTGGTGGATGAGAGAAGCCTTCACTCCGGATCTCTCCCGGCAGGAACCGCTCTTTTCGCAAGGGCGGAGTCTTCCCTGTTGGATTCGTTCGCCGCCATGCGCTTCGAGCCTTCGGAGCAGAGACAAGCCCACGCTTGCGAACGAAGCAAACCGGGCGGAGAATCATTTTTTGATTCGATTCCAGGGTACAAAAGATGCACCCCTGGCTGAGCAGATTCCGAGGGCCGAATACAATGGACAGCAAACAGTCGGCATTCGGCAGGGTGCCCGAAGCCGGCCCCGGGCTCACGGTCGAAGAGTTTCTCGCGCGCTTCTATGACCGCGGCCGGCCCGTGGTGGTCCGGGGAGGGGCGGCGGACTGGCCTGCACTGGAACGATGGACCTGGAACTACCTTGGAGAAAGATTCTCCGAGTCCTGCGATCACCAGGGTGCGCAACTTCGCAAGGGGACGCAGAGCCGGGACTACCGCGAGGGTCGGCCGGTGCCATCTCCAGAAATCCCGTCGATCGAGATCGTGGATTTCCTGCGGCGCCTCGAAGCGGGGGAGACGAGCGCGAAGGATTACTATTTGCCGATGGTCTTCCTGGGGGCGCTCGAGGGGAAGCCGGTCGGGAGAAGGGCGCCGGTAGGCCGCACGCTTGCCGAGGATCTTCGCCTGCCTCGATGGATGGGGAGCCTCCACCGAGGGCCCTACGGCTGGTTTGGCCCGGCGGATCACTATGAGTTCAATCATTTCGATGCGGACGACAACTTCCTCTGCGCGGTGAAAGGGAGGAAGCGGGTCCGGCTTCTTGCTCCCAGCAATCTTCCTTTCCTGTACGCGGACCCGCATCACGGTTACGCCATTCAATCGCCGGTTGACCTCGAAAGCCCCGACCTCGAGCGTTTCCCCGAGTCCGAGAAGCTGGAGGTCTACGAAGTAACCCTCGAGCCCGGCGATGTGCTCTACATACCCGTCTTCTGGTGGCATCAGGTGAGTTCGTTGACGACCAGCGCGTCCGTCAACTTCTTCTGCAGCGGTATGAATCGCGAGGGGCGCTATTGGGAGCGCCTCTCTTCGGCTGAAAACCTTGCCGCGCTGGAACATCACCTCTTCGTCAATCACCGTTCCTATCGCCGGGATCGAACGATGGTGGTGTTTGGAAAGCGCATGAACCGGATTCCCTCCGAGGATGAACTGCTCGACGCATGCCTTCGAGTCCTGGAGGTGTATCCAAAGGGCTCCATGCCCCGAGATTCCATTGACCGATCCTGCCTGATGGAATTCTGCCGAGGATGGCTATCCTCCGAAACTCCAGCGCGGGATCTTTTCGCAACGCTGCCCTAAAAAAAGGTCAAGGCCCCAACGTGCCGGTAAGATTCTTTGAAAGCGAGTTACGTGATTCGCGCGGGCTGAGCGCCGCCGAGGTGAGTCGCTTCAACGAGCAGGGCTTTCTGAGTCCGTTGGAGGTTCTGAATCCGTCAGAAGCCGACCAGGCACGAAGCTACTTCGATGGCTTGTTCGAGGAGCTTCGACGACGTGACGACGGTCGTAACTCCTACGCGATCCTGGGCTACCAGGCGCGCTGTCGGGGGATCTGGGAGCTGGCCCGGCACCCGCGGATTCTAGACCGGATCGAGGCCCTGCTGGGCCCGGATTTTGTCTGCTGGTCGACGCATTTCTTCTGTAAGCTGCCCGAAGATTCGCGGCCCGTACCCTGGCACCAGGATGCGAGCTACTGGCCGATCCGCCCCACGAAGACCGTCACGGCCTGGCTCGCGATTGACGATGTGGATGCGGAGAATGCACCCATGCGCTTTCTCGCGGGGAGCCATCGCCAGGGTCGCCTTCCGTGGAGACGAGCCGGCGAAACTGCGATTCTCCACCAGGAAATCCCGCAAGCGCATCGCCTCGGCGTGCCGGTGGATAACGTTTTGCGTGCCGGACAGATCTCGATCCATTCGGGTACCATCGTGCACGGCTCGGAGGTCAATCGGTCTCGGCGTCGGCGTTGCGGTCTCGCGCTTCGCTACGTCCCGTCCAGCTGCGACGTCTTGATCGACGACGCACGACATCTTCTCGAGAGCGCGGTTCCTGGCCGGGGAGACACCGGGCGGTGGCGGCGAAACCAACCCCCTTCCGGGGATGATCTCTCGATGGTTCATCATTTCTACTGCGACTGAATAAGCGACAAATAACCAGGGTCATTCCCGCACCCCCCTCCCCTGGTCATTCCGGCTGAGCCTTTTCAGACGGGTTCGATCCCGACGGATCCAGCTCGCCGGAGTAGATCCCGGACGGTCTGTCGTAACGCTCGCCGTCAAGAGCCCAATGCTCCTCGCGTTTTCTCTACCGAGCGTTCGGGTCGGAGACGTCTCATAGCCAGGCTTTCCGGCGGTCGGTGGGTAGACCGCGTAGTCGAACTCTCCCAATCCCGCCTCGATGCTGTCGTTCCCCGTAAGCAACGTCGATCGAGTGACCGAGCAGACGGGTGATGCATGGAAATTCGAGAATCGAACCCCGGCGCCAGCCAGCCAGTTCCTGTTCGGCGTATCGATTTCGGAGCCGAATGCACCCAAATCACCGAAGGCGGTATCGTCCCCGACCCACAAGAGGATGTTTGGGTGGGGGCCCCCGCGTGCGCCACCGTTCCCTCGGGAGACCGTGCCACCGACCGGGAATAGGCACTGGCGTTATCACTGCCTACCGCAGTGACCACGGGACCAGGCGGGCGCTGCACTGGCGCCGTCTTTTCTAGGCCCCTTTCCGTGGCACGAACATTGCGGACTTCGCCTTCAGCTTCGAGAATTTGCTCGAAACCGAGTCCGCAGGAGCCTTGGCCATGAAGATCACAGCACGAATATCGATGACAAGAGTTGCGGCGGCAGCTTGCCTCGCCGTACTACCCACGACGGCTTGGTCCGCGCGCGCCGGTTTTGTCGAGCGTGACGCGCCTTCCCCAAGCGGCCGGGGCCCGGAACTCCATCTGCCGAAGTGGATCGAAAGAAATGTTGAGACGGGTGTCGTTACGGTCACGGGCACGGCTGGGGGCGATGAGGTCACCGTGGCGAAGTTTCATCGCCAAGGAGGCTCGGCACAGATCCGTTTCACATTTGGAAGTTTCGCAAAGTCCTATCCGTACGAGGCAGTCAGCAAGGTCGTGTTCTACGGTGGCGATGGGAATGATCGCTTTTTCAACAAGACCTCGGTTCCCTCCGAGGCGCATGGGAACAACGGAGACGACTCTCTCTCGGGCGGCGGGGCGGACGACTTGCTGGTTGGTGGATACGGCCAGGACAGCCTCTACGGGAATGCCGGCGACGACACGATCCTCGGGTCCGGCGGGTCCGACTACCTCGACGGGGGCAGCGGGGCAGACCTGGTGCGAGGGCACGGCGGCCAGGACTACATGCGAGGGGGAAAGGGTGCCGATCGCCTCGAGGGCGGCTCCGGTGGTGACACGATGTTCGGCGATGCCGGCGCCGACCATCTTTATGGCGGCGACGGAAATGACAAAATCTACGGCAATTCTGGAATGGACACGATTGTGAGCATTCAAGGAGGTCACGATGTGGTCAACGGCGGGGCTCAATGGGACTCGGTATGGGTCGACAGCTCCGACTCGCTGCTCAACGTTTCGGCGGGCGAAAAGAAACTAGGGTACGTCAACCAGGTCGGGTCGTTTCATAAAGTCAGCTCCCCGGGGAGTGGCCCGTGTTGCACGGTGAGCACCCACCTACTGGGTCAGAATCTCCCCGATCCGGATCCGCGCAGCAAGCACCTTTCATTCGTCTCGAAGACCAACTTCAAAGATCGACCCCTCTTCTCCGCTTTCGGCGCGAGCAAGGACGACGTCTTCCAAGGTAGTGTAGGCGATTGCTACTTCCTTGCTGCGCTTTCCATCGTCGCAGACAGCGATCCGGAGCACATCAGAAAGATGGTCGTCGACCTCGGGGACGGGACGTACGCGGTGCGCTTCTACCGAGGAGGCATCCCCACGTATGTCCGCGTCGACGCGGACCTCTACACGAACAAGAATGATTCATCGGATCTCTGGTACGCCGATCTGGGGGTTCAGAATTCTCTGTGGGTACCCATCATCGAAAAAGCTTACGCGGTGTTCCGCAAAGCGAATTCGAGCTATGACGGGATTTCCGGAGGAAGTGCGCCGAAGGGCGAAAAATATCGTGATCACCTCGGCCTCTTCACCGACTCGCGCATGACCATCGATGATGGCCTGACGGCAAAGCAGATTGAATCCTGGTACCAGAACGGGTCTCCGGATGGAGCAATCAAGCAACAGATCAAGGACAGCACCCTCGAGCTCTTATATTGGGTGAAGGCGAAGCGAACGCAGGGCGCCGGACTGCTCACGGGTGCGCTCGGCGGCATCAGCGATGCCACGCCCATCGTCGCCGGGGGCAAGAAGAAGAGTTGGCGGAGAGGGCAGCACATCTACATGATTGATCGCGTCGAGGTGGACGGCCAGGGAACACCGACGGGAATCGTTCTGCGCGATCCGTACGGATCAGAGAGGACTCTGTCCGACTTCACGCGTATCCATTTCTGCATTGGGCGCGCCTCTCAATTAGAGGCGGACCACGGCTGAAAAGTCGGTGTGCGTCGAGACATTCGACACAAATGGGCGAGTCTCCCGCACCGTTATTGCAGGCGCCCTTCGTTGCTACGCTCGAGTTCGTCAGCGGTCTCTGTCTGACGAACTCGAGCGTAGTGTTCGGGTTCAGAGAAAGTTGAACCCTCTGAGGGTTTGAAATGAGAGACACTTCCGGCCCAACCGGGAGGAGCACCCGATGGAAAAGGGAGAGAGCGCTGAGAAGGTCGTTCGCGACATTCAGCGCGAGACCCGCCGCCGTTTTTCGGCGGAGGAGAAGAGCCGAATCTCGGGGTGCATGCGCAATTCCAGGGAGGCAACCACCACATGCACCTCGGCAATCGCCCGGCGCAACTGCCAGCGCGCGTCGGGCTCGGCGAGGCGAGGCGAAACAACAGCCTACCGGTTCCCTCGAGCCATCGCCCACTCGCCTCCTGCAAGCTGAACCCGCTGAGCGTGTAGCGATAGCTATTCCCGCCCTGCGGGTTCGCCGTTGCGCTCGTGGGCAGGATTGGTCAACAGTTACGGTATGTCGGTGGATATCCAGTTCGACGTGGAGAGGCGCTTCACGACCGTGACTGTACGCGGTCCCCTCACTATCGGTGTTGCCCGCGAGACGCTGAGCATCCTGTACGCCGAGGACGTACGGCCCGACCGGGTCCTCTGGGACCTGAGCGAGGGCACGCTGCCCCCCCGACCCGACGCGGTGATGCGTCTCGTCGATTTCATTCGAGAGCACCGCGGCAAAGAGGGCGCGCGCAAAGTCGCGATCGTGGTGTCGAGTCCAGGGGACTTCGGCCTCTCGCGAATGTACGAGGCCCTCTCGTCCGACTTGCCCTTCGAGGTCATGGTCTTTCGAACGTCCACCGACGCGAAGGCTTGGATGGGCGTATAGCCGGCATTGTACGTCGTCAGCTGAGTCGGCTGTAGGAAACATGAACGGCCTATTTGCCCAGGTCGCCGGGTAGCCGCCACCGCGAAGCCTTGAGCCAGGTCCAGTTTTCGAGTCCAGGCAGCGGCCCACTCGACCTCCGGCTGATCGACTTCTGGCGCTGGTTCAACTCCGACCTCGTCAGCAACACCGCCCGAGGAATCCTCGCGGAGCTCCTCGTTGGCAGTACCCTCGGGTGCGCGGATGGCGTCAGGCAGGAGTGGGCTGCATGGGACCTCAAGACGCCGACCGCCGTCACGGTCGAAGTGAAGTCGGCTGCCTACATCCAGACGTGGCACCAGGATCGGCTCTCAACGATCTCCTTCGACATCGCACCTAAACAAGCGTGGAATCCCGAGACCGACGAGTGGTCGGCGCAGAAACGGCGACACGCGATTCAAGGGCTCTGTCTTGGTCAACCGGGAGCCCTCGACCATCAATTCATTCGCTGGCGCACGTCAATCGACTCTGCCCGATAAGGCGCCGTCAGGTCGGCTTGGGGCCAAAAAAAGGGCTTCATGTCGGCTATCCGCACTGCGAAGGAAAGGACAAAGGGCAGAACGAATACCGGAAGGGTTAGAATGCCCAACAACCCGGCAAGCCCAAAGGCAGCCACCGATTGACGCCCCCTGGAGGCAAGGATCGAATCCCCCGCCCAGAGAATGCCGGCGCTGGCGAGGAAGGCCAGCCCGTAGCCACGAGCCTCGCGTGCGTAGTCGAGATGCAGCGGCGACGTGAGCACCAAAAGAGAGAACAGGGCCGCGACGGTCGGGCCCTCGCGACGCCAGAGCCAATGGACGAGCAAGACCACGGCAAGCAAGCTGGGCACGACCCCCCATAGGCGGTAGGTCACCTCGCCTCCGGGAAGAAAGCGGGTCGTGCCCCAAGCAAGAAGGCTGAAGAGCATATGATTGTTGGGAATGTACTCGGAAAAAATGACAGCAGGGCCGGGATCGATAAACTTCAAGACCGACCACACTTCGTCGTGCCAGAAACTCTGCCCCAGGCCCGCGAGGCGGGTGTAGAACAATAGACCCAGGCTCACGAAAAGAAGGAGGTAGACCGCGAACGTTGCAGGTCGACTACAGAAGCCTTCTCTTCGATCTACGCGTAACGGGCCGGACACCCAATGCTCCTACCGGAAAACCCCGCGACACTGCATACTTTCGCTATCCTTCGCCACGTGAAAACTATCCCTTGCCGACCTTTCCCGAGTTAAGCACTGGTACCGGGGCACCGCCTTCTCCGCTACGAAGCTGTCCCTCCAGGTCTTGCTTCGACTACCCATCCTCACACTCGGCAAAAGCGAACGGAAGCGACCCAACTCCTCGAGGGCGATCGAGATCTTCTCGCAATTCGGCGTCGGGCAGTAGTAGAGGTCGAATATCGTCATTCGCTCCAGGTGAGAGGCCGTTACACGCCAAGAGCTTGGTCGGCGAGGTCCCGAGATGCAACTTGCTCGGACGATTCCGGACGGAGCGCCGCCCGGCCGCTACGCCGCCGCGGCTCTGTCCCGAAAACTTGAACTCGCTCCAGGCTTCGCGGCGGCGGCTACCCGTCGACCTGGGCAAATCGACCGTTCATCTCAACTGCAGCCGGCAAATAGGGCCTTCATGTTTCCTACCGTCACCCCTCTCGTCGAGCCAGTTTCTGCTCGGGCAACGTCAGGGGCGGACTGAAGTACCGATCTGTTCGAGGACAATATCCGCCAGTTCGATATCTGAGAATACCATGGCCTTGCCGTGTGTTCTCGGCATTCAATTCTCAGCCAGGCCTTCCACAAACTCCAGCGTATTCTTGAACGGCATCGAGTCGTAGGCCCCAAACAGATCCGTCTGCTGGCGCAGTTTGGCGCGGATCGTTGCTGGGCTCGTGATGCCGCAAAGGAAACGAGTGAGTTGCCTGGGCGTTCGGATCGATTCGTGGCGGTCGGAGATGAGGCCTCGGACGCGCTCTTCGTCTTGCCCGGAGAAAGTTCGTCGATCCGCGTCTCCGAGCTCAGTCGGCTCCACGCCCTGGCAGCGGCAGCAATGTCCGCACTTCTCGCGCTCCTCGCCAAAATAGCTGAGCAGATGTTGGGTGATGCAGCCATCATGCTGTGCCAACTCCAACACCCGTTGAATGCGTTCGATGTCGTTGGTCTCACGTTTCTCAAAGCGCGCATTGAGCGACTCAACGAAGGCGTTCATGTCCTGCGGAATGCGCAGCCTTCGATAGCCCGCGCGGACCCCAGCGACCTGCAGAATCAGATCGCCCTTTTCCTCGAGATAGCTCAGCGCGGCCACGATGCGATCGCGGGGCTGGCCGATCGTCTGACCGACCTCGGTCGTGTCGAGTGTCAGCCACTTGGATCCCTTGCGAGCGTGGCTAAACACGCTTCTTAAAAATTCGGCCTTCTCCCCGCTGGCGCGCCCGAATATTTCGGACGACGGGCGCTGCGGCTGAAACTTGTATTCGCTGTAGAAGGGGCCGGTTGACGCGAGACAACCCTCCAACTCGAGATAGGTCAGCAGCGTTTTCACCACGAGCGGCCGCACATCGAAACGATTGGACAGTTCATATTCCGAAATGTCGAAGGTCTCGCCCGCTTCGAAAATGTGTCGTGTGAACTCACCGACGGTCTCCGGCTCCGGCGTGTCGCCATAGCTGAAATTCTCTAACGTGATGACATCCTCCGCCGAAGCGAGCATCTCGCAGACGGAAGGCTCGCCGTCCCGACCCGCGCGCCCAATCTCCTGCGAGTAGCTCTCCAGTCCCTTGGGCAAATTGTAGTGATAGACGTAACGGATGTTCGACTTGTCGACTCCCATGCCGAACGCGATCGTGGCGACGATCACTGCATCGGGCGAGCTCATGAATGCGTCCTGAATGGCGGCGCGATTCTCGCTCTTCAGGCCGGCGTGATAAGCAGCGGCATTGATGCCGTTGGCGGACAAGAAACCGGCCACTTTCTCCGCCGTGCGTTGCAACGTCACGTAGACAATCGTGGAGCCGGGCGAACGTTCACGAATCCGGTTGAGCAAAATCTCATTTCGGCCGCGACTGGCGACGGCGATGACGCTCAACTCCAAATTCGGACGGTAAAACCCGGTGTGCACTTCGTCGTCGTCGGCGATGTCGAACGCGGCGCGCACATCCTTCGCTACGGCGGGCGTCGCGGTCGCGGTCAGCGCCAACGTCCGCTCCACTTTCAGATCCTTCGCCAACTGCGCGATCTTCAAGTAGTCCGGACGAAAGTTGTGCCCCCATTCGCTGATGCAGTGCGCCTCATCGATCGCGAGCATCGAGATCTTCTGGCGTCCGATTGCCCGTAGGAAGCGCTCATTGCCGAGTCGCTCGGGTGAGATGTAGAGCAACTTCAGGCTTCCCGCGTAAAGGTCGTCAAACAGCTTGCGATTTTCCTCTTTGGTCAGGGTCGAATCCAGCCGGGCGGCGGGTGCGCCCTTGGCGGTGAGAAAGTCCAGCTGATCCTTCATCAGCGCAATCAGGGGCGAGATCACCACGGTCAGTCCGTCGAGCATCAGCGCCGGCAACTGGTAGCAAAGACTCTTGCCTCCGCCCGTCGGAAAAATCGCCAACACCGACTTGCCTTCGAGCAAACGGGAAATCGCGGCCTCCTGTCCGTCGCGAAAGTCGTCGAAACCGAATCGTTCTTTGAGTTGGCGCTGCAGGTCGGTCATGACTGGAAGTTAGCGTGAGACGGTAAGATGATCATGGGAGAATGGAGATTTGCCCACTGGTTGATCGATAAGCAAGCGCTTCCTGCCGCCGTGTGAAATTCTTGTATCGAAATGTCGCGGACTGGATGAAAACCCAGATCAATTCGGCAATTCGCGACGGAGAGACGTGCAGCCGGAGCTGTCCGCCTCCTCTTCGTAACGCTCGAAAAGAAGGACAAGCCCGAGGCCGATCGTTACGAGCACTCACTTCTTTCACCCGATCTCTTCCAGTGGCGGCGGGAGCCGGCGGTGCCTGGGTATCTCCGGGAGAAGCTCCGGGTCGAGGGGTAGCGTCCGGCGAGGCTGCGAATGACGTCCAGCTTCCCAAGCTGGATGTCATTGCGGTGGTCTCGGTCGGTGGTTGTTACTGGAATGTTTCGCTTTGCCGAGGGTTTCTTGCGTTTGCGTGGCGGCGCGCGGGTTTCGTTTTCTGACAGGGTTCCGGGTGGGTTCCGGGTTTTTGGTTTGCTCGGGTGGTTGCCTGCCTCGCCGAGGAGGCGGTCGAGATCGTCTGCATCCGTGCGCGAGGCGCCGTAGTGCTTCTCGATCATGGCGAGGCTTGTGCCGGTCTGGCGGCATACGACGAGGGGCTCTGCGCCGGCTTCGAGGAGCGCCGTGATGTAGGTGACCACATCCCAACGCCCTGGGTGCTCGAAGTCCGCGGGCGCTGGGAAGCTCCTCGGAAGGAAGTTGCTGCAGGAGTATGCGGGCCTCGTCACGCCGGGCACGATCCTTCACTGGCACCGAAGGCTGATCGCCAAGAAGTACGACGGCAGTGCGCGACGTGGGCCTGGTCGACCTTCCAAGCCGCCGGAGATTGCGGCGCTAGTGGTGAATCGCCCCGGGTTCTCCGGAGCCGTTGACGTGCTCAAGCGAGGTGCTGGAGGCCTTCCGAGTGAGTGTTCGACGGCGTTGCTCGCGGAGCTCCACACGCCGGCGGGTGTGCGAACTCGATCAAGGTTACGGGCTTTCGCTGGAAGCCGCTCGGCGTGCTTCCAACAGCTCGATATGATCCGGGGCAGACGCGAACTCCAAGCCGGGGCTAAGGCTACCGTTCGGTCACCCACAACTCTGCCATTACGGCGCAGTGGTCGGAGATCTTCGGCCACTGTCCCCGGTCCGCCTGCCGGAAGGTCACCTGCCGGAACGAGGTGCGATCAAACCATGTTGCCGAACGTCGGTCGAAAACGAGATGATCGACGAATTGGGTGTAGCGGTTCTTGGCGCAGGAGATTGGCATGTCCTTCGTCGCGCTCGTGAGATCCGCGTGCTTGGGGACCCCATCGTCTAATTCTGCCCAAACTCGGTCGCCCGGCTCGTTCAGAGTACGGTTGAAGTCGCCGAGGACGATGAAGGGACTCTCTTTCGCGGCTGCCTCGTCAATCCACTCCTCAAGTTTCGCTACCTGTGAGTCGAGCTTCGCGCAGGCGCTACCGCTCCTGGGGTTGGAGAAGCAGCCACTCTTGAGGTGGATGCTCAGGAGCTTGATGGTCTGCCCGTTATGCAGGACGTCGAGCCGAGTTCCGTAGCGCAGGCCCCGGCTGGTTCTGAGGGTGGTCAGGTCGGGCTTTGGTGTGGCGCGCAGACCTTTCTTGTACGCGAACCCGGTGTTCTGTTGCCCAGGGACCTCTGAATTCCGGCGGGAGACGTGAACGTTGTAGACGTCCGTATCGACTATTCGCTCCAGCGCTTCGAGTCGGTCAACCTCCTGGACTGCAAGGATGTCTGGGTCGAACATGCGCACGTAGCAGCGAATCCGATCGTAGTCTTCGGTCTGGCGCTTCGGGGAATCGGGGAAGATGGAACGGCCGTTTTCCGCGTGAAGTGCCTTCAAGTTCCATGTCGCGATTCGGAGCCGACCGCTTGGATGCGCCTCGGGGCTGCCCTTGGGCGGACACCAGGCATCTGGCTCTGGGGCGTGATCGACGCTGAGGACTGCGCGCTTGATGTACCTCGGGGTCACCCATCCGGTGCCCGCGGTGCCGCGAGTCGTGACGCCAACGAGTTCGATCCAGCCGCTGTCCGTGTCAACGTTGGTAACGTTTGCAGCCGTGCCGCCTTGGAAGCGCAGGTGAACGCGGTTATCTCGGGGTTTAGGATGTGCTGGGATCGCGGCAGCTCGTACTTTGAGCTCTACAGTCTCGCCGACTACTGGCTGAGCCAAGGCACTGCTTGGAAGTGCGACTGCTAACGCCGCCAAGGTTAGAGTCGTGCGCAGGACCGGGTACACTCTCACCCCTGTACCAGTCAAAGCGGGTGGCTCCACAACGATCAGGAGCTGCGAGTGGGGGGGGGCATCAGACTGCCGGGGCGGGAGCGGCTTCAGCTAGGATGCCTGTTCGAATGACTGTTGGCCGCTGAGGGCCCGTTCATGCGCCGGTTATCGCGTGTCGCTCATCGACTGTTGGTACAGGAGTCGGTCCACTCGGGCGACATGTGTCGCAGCGCCGGAAGAACCAATGGTCACAGCGGTGGCCAGCAGTAGCACTAGCGATCCATGCCTCGTTGATCGAGAACAAGATCCTCGGCAAGTCCGATCGGGTCGATCATTGGTATGCGCAGTATGATGATGACTCCGCCCTGGCTGAGGTGAAGAGCCTTCGGCCTCGGGTGGAACGAAGCCTCGCGGCCCTGAAACAGGCGCTCCCAGAAGATTCCCGGTTCCCCCGGAACGTGTCGGACCTCTACACAACGGTTCGGGTCGTGAAGTTGCTGGAGGACGAGTACGGCAAGCTCGCCAAGGCGAACGCGGACGCGATCGGTGAGGCGCTGAGTGACTTCGCGAAGCGGTTCGGCCTGTGGGAGGGCGCACGTCGGTCGCTCGTCGGGAGGGCGCTGGCCAGATACAAAGAAAAGTCGCCTGTGTTTCAGCGCTACCGCAACACGATCCAGGCCCCGCAGCGCGAAGCGGGTGCTCGTCGAGATCGAGAGGACATCCTCCTCGGAATCGTGAAGCCGTCGATTGTACGTCGTCAGCTGAGTCGGGATCTTCGGGGGCGTTTTCCTAGAGACACTTCCGGCACGTTTGCTCGCTTGGTCGTAGAGGTGGCTGTAGGAAACATGGGGCGGTTCCGCCGTTCTCCATTCTGCCGCCAACGGACGCGTTCGACGATCCGGTCGATGTCGTTCGCGGGTTTGTCGATGGACGATTTCGGCCGGCTCCGTGGCCCTCCTGGCGAACCTGATGGGGAGGATGGCATCCCTCACCCTCCTTCCGCGCGCCACGCATTTCGGCGGACTCGAAGGGCATATCCGAATGGTTCGACCCGTCGCGGCCGCGGTGTAGCGGCAGCGGTGATACACTCCGTGATGAGCCGTGGGCTCGCCCACCTCCCAGATCACGACAGACTCGGGCGTGCTGATCGTCCACTGCTCCCGGCTCGGAGCCATGCCCATCACGGTCGTCGTGCGCTTCTCGTGCCGGGCCATTCTTCCCCCATCGAGAAACACGGTGCCGCCCCCGCTCATCCTGCCGCCGAACTCGACGCGGCAAAAAAGATCTCGGACTGCCACGTGAACCACGTCGTGAGATAGGCGTTCACGTCGCTGGTGAAGTATTGGAAGATCTGGCACCGCTATGCCGGAACTGCCTGAGCGGTCTCACGATGAATGGTAGACCACACGGTTGGTGACGACGTGTGGCCGCTCGCCGTCGAAAAACCTGCTGGAACCGAACGTAAACCGCACGCACGCGGCCTTCGGGCCGCGGAGTCGAGGCCCACGGCATCAGCTTCGGCAGGGGCCGCAGGAAGGTGGCGAGACCCGCGCGCTGGGCCGGCAGGGAACGCCCGAGAAAGTTGGCACGTACCCATCGGTCGAAGGTGTCTCGCTGCTGCGGATCGAAACCTACGGCTCCGTGCTGCTCCACCCAGGCCCGAGCAGCCGAAACGCCTTCCTACCGCCAATTCCGCTCCGACCCCCTACTTTTTGGCTTCCGCGCCGCGGCCCAACCCTATAGCGGATGAGCTACCCAAACCCGGCTCGGCCGGGAACACGTTCCACCCCAAGAGGAGAAAAAGATGAATGCCAAAGGATTCGTCGGCGCCATCGTTGCGTCGGCGGTCCTCGTCGGGGCGTCTCCCGTCGAGGCCGAAGACCTGCCGATCGCCGGCCGCGTCCTCAAAGTGAATACGTCGGGCGAGGATCCGAAACACCTCTTCGTCTTCAAATCGGAGACCGGGCGGGTCCCCGCCGCCTTCTGGAATCCGGACTCGACCGCCGAAGGCGGCGCATCGCTCCTCTTCCGGTGGCGCACCGCCACCGGAGAGGGCCGCACCGAGCTCATCCGGTTGCCGGCGGAGTACTGGCAGGGACTGGGCAACCCCGCGGGGACCAAAGGCTGGAGATACAAGGACAAGAGCTCCTCTCACGGCGGCGTGAAGAGCATTCTCGTGAAGCTCGACGACCGCGGGAGCAGCGTGCGGGTCAAGGCCCGCGGAGACGGCTGGGCCTGGGATCTTCCCGGCGACGTGCAGGAGGGCTTCGTCCACCTTCGTCTCGGAGAGGGCGAATACTGCGCGAGCTTCGGTCCCGACCGCGGCCTCATCCGGCCACGCACCGACGGTGACCTCTACGTGACCCGCATGCCCGCCCCCGCCGCCTGCGCCTCGGATGTCTGCGGCGACGGCCGGGTCGAGGGCTCGGAGCAGTGCGACGACGGGAATCTCGACGACCTCGATTCTTGTACGAACGCCTGTACGCAGAACGATGTCGCCCCCACGCCCGAACCCACCGCCCAACCCACGCCCGAACCCACGCCCGAGCCGGGCCCGGAAGACTGGGACCTCGTATGGGCCGACGAATTCGAGGGCCCCGCGGGCGCGCCACCCGACGGCAGCAAGTGGAACACCGAGGTCGGTGGCTGGGGCTGGGGGAACCAGGAGCTCCAGTACTACACCGACGCGCCCGCCAACGCGTCGCTGGACGGAGCGGGACATCTGCGCTTGACGGCGCGTGAGGAGACGGTCGCGGGCTCGAGCTGCTGGTACGGCGACTGTCTGTACTCGTCGGCTCGCCTCTCGACCGAGAACCTCTTCGACCAACGCTACGGGCGCATCGAAGCTCGTATTCGCGTCCCGTTCGGACAGGGCCTATGGCCCGCCTTCTGGATGCTGGGGAACGACTTCCGCGACGTCGGTTGGCCGGCTTGCGGCGAGATCGACATCATGGAGAACGTCGGGAGAGAACCTTCGACGGTACACGGCACCGTCCACGGCCCGGGATATTCGGGCGGCGGAGGGCTGAGCGGCTCCTTCTCCCTGGCCGACGGTGCGCGCTTCTCGGACGACTTCCACGTCTTCGCGATCGAGTGGCAAGCGGGTGAGATTCGCTGGCTCGTCGACGGCCAGATCACCCACGTTCTGCGGCCCGACAGCGTGCCGGGTGGAGCCCCGTGGGTCTTCGACCATCCCTTCTTCCTGATCCTGAACGTGGCGGTGGGCGGCCTTTGGCCCGGAAGCCCCGACGCGACGACGAACTTCCCGCAACAGATGACCGTCGACTACGTGCGGGTCTACGAGAAGAAGGAGATCATCCCGGAGCCGTTCACCTACGTCGTCCTGCCCGACACGCAGTTCATGACGATGGGACACAACCAGAGTCAGGCCGAGATGTTCTACCGCCAGACCGAATGGGTGGTCGAGAAGGCCGACGAGCTGAACATCAAGTTCGTCTCCCACCTCGGAGACATCGTGGAATTCGGCGGCGCCCGGGAACAATGGGAGGTTGCCGATCAAGCCCTGTCCGCTCTGGACGGCAAGGTGCCCTACGGCCTCACCTTCGGAAACCACGACGCCGACGACCAGGTCTGGGGACGCAGCGACGGCCTCTTCAACGAGTATTTCCCGGCCTGGCGCTACGAAGGCGAGAGCTGGTACGGCGGCGGATACCCCGCGGGCAAGAACACGAACAGCTACCAGCTGTTCCGCTCGGGTGACGCCGAATACCTCGTTCTTCATCTCCAGTGGGATCCCCCCACCGACGTCCGTGCGTGGGCCGGCGGAATCCTCGCGGCACACCCGGACCGGAGGGCCATCGTCTCGACGCACGAGTTTCCGGGGAATTGGGTGCTGTGGAACGAGGTGCTCAAGCACCAAGCGAACGTCTTCCTCATCGTCTCGGGCCACGAGTGCGCTCGGGAACGTCTGCTCACGCTCGAAAACGATTTCGGCGGTCGGGTCTACTCGATTCTCACCGACTACCAGTGCGACAACCCGGCCAAGGCCTTCCTGCGCTACTACGAGTTCTGCGCCGACGGCTCGGTCGACGCGGTGACGTACTCTCCCTGGACGGACGAGTACGAGATCGACGACAGCTCGAGCTTCACCTTCGTGCCCGACCACGGCACGGGAATCGCGTGCGAGAACGCGAGCCAGCCGTGGGGCGGAACCGCCCACCCAATTCCAGGGCGGATCGAGGCGGAGCAGTACGACGAAGGCTGTGAGGGCGTGGCCTACCACGACCTCGACGGCGTGAACGAGGGCGGCGCCTATCGTACCGACGGCGTGGACCTCGAGCCCACGAACGATGGAGGGGTCAACCTCGGCTGGACCCGCGACGGCGAGTGGCTGAACTACAACGTCGAGGTGGCCGAGGAGGGACGCTACGACCTCCGAATCCGGGTCGCATCCGAGGGAGACGGCTCCGTATTCCGCCTGGACTTCGACGATGCGCCGCTCACCGGCCCCATCGCCGTCGCGCCCACCGGCGGCTGGCAGATCTGGACGGAAGGAACCGTGGCCGACCTCGCGATGAGCGCCGGCACCCATGTGCTCACGGTCCACATCGAGGACGGGGATTTCAATCTCGATTGGATGGAATGGACGCTCGCGAGCCCGGCACCCACCGCGACACCCGCGCCGACCGCCTCCCCCGGACCCACCGCAACTCCGGCGCCCACCGCGACTCCGTTGCCGACCGCGTCGCCGGCGCCGACCGGCACGCCGTCGCCCGGCCCCACCCCCGATCCAGGGTCCGCCGAGATCCTCTACTTCCAGGCGAACCGGCTGCATCTCATCGGCCAGGCGAGCACCACGACGGCAGGGACGCTCTCTCGAGCTCCCGGCACAGGAGGTCGCTTCGACCGGCTGCCGGTCGGACCGACCCCTCTGGTCTACGAGATCACGAACCTCACCGTGCCCTACGATCCGGCCCTACAAGACACCCGGCTCTCCCTGTACCTCGAGGGAACGAGCACCGCGGGCGTCATCGCGCAGGCGCGGGTGCGCTACGACTTCGAAGGCGACGGTACCTTCGACCGGGAGGAGACGTTCACCGCCGGCGTCGCCCATGCAACGCAAGGGCTTCATCGATACGACTCGGAGACGTTCCCCTTGGCGGCTTCGGTGGGAGACTACCGCGACCTCGACGGCGGCACCGTCCGGCTCGAGCTCTGGAATCCGCTCGTCCCGGTGCGTGAGGGGCCGGACGTTCGGACCGGCTCGGCACCGGCCGAGCACTCGCCGTCCCACATCGTGATCCCGTTCGCCTTCCCGCCGACCGAGATCGTCGCAGGAGAGACTCCCAGGCGACGGGTCGACTACCCCGAAGGCGTGTTGTGCCCCACCGACGCGCCAGACCCACGCTGCGGGCCCGGCTTCTCCGACGAAACGGCCCTGGAGGAAGCCGCCCTCGAGCAAGCGATCACGCAGGGCCTCGCGGCCTTCCGCTTCGACGGTGCCCACGGTTCGTGCGCCGGCTGTCACGTGGCCGACGCCTTCGACCTGGCCGTGATCGGCTACTCGGACGCCGACATCCGGAGGCGCGCTCTCGAGCACGTTTCCTCCGAGCAGGCCGAGCAGATCGTCCAGCTGGTGCACGCACAGCGACAACGGCACGGACTGGATCGGGTACTTCACCCCGGGCACTTCCGCCCCCTGCAGCCTGGCTTCGAACCGCTTCCCGGGGACACCGTTCGGGAGCGGGACTTCGCGTTCCTACAGCACCTCGCCGACGAGCAGAACCTGATCCTGATGAACGACGTCATCGACTCGCGCGAGAAGGCTCTTCTGGCCGAGCAACAGCTGCTGGCTCTCGACGTGCACAGCCTGCGCATCGGCGTCCGGCTGGACCGATGGTCGGAGGACTCCTTCCACGGACCGAGCCACGTGGGCCAGGCGCCGTACGCCGAAGCCCAGGGCCAGGACGGCAGCGTGGCGGAATGGCTGCCCAACATGGCAACGGTGCCGCTCGCGAACCGGGCGCAGGAGTTCTACGCCCTCTTCGACGCCTACGCGGCCAATCCGACCGACCTCGCCTTCTGGCGCTTCTACGACTCGATCGCCGAGATCACCGAGAGCCACGAGCCGCTGCTGAACGACGACGACTCCTGGGCGTACGAGTGGATGCGCACCAAGTACGAATCCATCCAGGTCATGGGGCACATGCTCCGACATCAGACGCTGGACTTTCCCGACCTAGCGATCGACCAGCCGGAACCGGAGGGGCTGGATGCACTGGCAGCCTCGATCCTGCGCAACCCGCTGTGGCGCGTCGGTGACATGATCCGGCAACGCCCGCTCGACTGTCCGACGCCGGAGCTGTGCACGACCTTCCCACCCTTCGTCCCCAACGAGACCGACCCCGCGAAGCTAAACGTGCAATCGCGAGTGCTGCAACGCGCCTGGTTCTGGGCGGGTTGGATGGTGGACCGGGCCCTTCTCCGTTCGGACGAGTCGTTCGCCACCATCTCGGGCGACTACTTCTATCCGCTGCACCACGGCTTCTGGAACGGGCACTACGCGTTCATCACGGCGAAGATGTCCGTTGAAAAGGCGAACGAAGCCAGCATGAGCGAGTCCTGGGACAATGCCCGGGCCGGACACGGGAAGTGGGCGAGCATCCGCCCCTTCCTCGTCTACAAACACAGCGAGTTCCAGCGTCCTCTACCCGGGCCGACGGATCCGGCCTACGAGCTGAACCGTCGCCTGATGACCAACCTCGCGCGCATGTGGATCTATCTCGTCCACGCGGATCTCGAGCGCACGGGGCAGGCCTTCGACCGGGCGGGCACCGCCAAAGCCGTGAATTTCGCGCGCCTCAACTGGCTGGACTCGGTCGATCCGGGCGGACCGCGCGAGGACATCGAGGCCCGGTTCACCGAGATCGTCGACATGCTTCGCACTGCCGAAGAGCTGCGCCAGCCGCACCACCGCTTCGACCTCTACGAATATCTCCCGGTGGCGGACGTCGACGTGGGCCCGGCACCCTGAATCCAGGGAGTCGCAATTCCGATGCATGCCCCGGCGGGGAGGTTCGACCGCCGGGGCATGCTTTAGGAATTACAGACCTCTTCGGACAATCGGGTGTATGAGTTTCACCCCTGAGCCGAGAGGAGATCGCTCCTGTCGTGTCCGGAAACCCAGCCCGCGTTCTCATGCAGCCTCGCGGTAGTAGTGGTTCAGGATTCCGCCGACTCGCTCGCGATGTCGGATCGGTACATCGGCCGCCGGTGGGTCTTGGCGCGTGATGATGGAGCTGTCGAGCCCCTGGTGATGGCGCTCCCGGTGATAGTGCTCGGCGTACTCCTTGATCGCGTGCCGCAGGTGCCGTTCTCCGAGCGGCACGATCTTGTCGAGACACTCCGACTTGATCGAGAGTACGAAACGCTCCGCGGAGGCATTCAGATTCGGGCTTCTCGCTGGCAACCGCAGCGGCTCCACGCCACTGCCCCGTAGGATCTTACGGAAGCGTCGGCTGGAGGGCCTTGTCTGGATCTTCCTGGTCGCCCTCTGGGCTGCCGAGCTAGGCGATCTGCATTCCTTCTTCCCGTCCGACACTCCCCAGATGAAAACAACTCGTATGGGAGTCCTGTTCGCGGTGGTCTTTGCCGTCCAGCTCTGTCGCCTCGGCTACAGATGGCACAAAAATCGGGGAAGCGAGGTCACGCTCGCGAGCTACCATCTCGATGGCGCGTGGCAGAGCGGCTTCCGTTGGATGTCATGCGACCTCCGACTCGTCCAGCCGCCCCCCGGGTTCAGGGGACTGTGCCTTCGCCTGAAGCTGAACGGACTGCGGCTCCATACCGAATGGAGCCCCAACGCCGGGTGGTGTACTCAGCTGAACCTGACCTTCTCTCAGGCCACCGAATTCATTTCCCTGCTCGAAAGAGTTTCCACGGAGGTCCGGCGATAGGAAGGATGCGGCGACGCTCGACGACGACCGGTGCGGTTTGGCGGTTTGGCGGTTTGGCGGTAGCAGCGGATAGGCGACATAACGGCGCCTTATCGGACGTATGCGTGCGCCTCGTTCTACCTCATGGAGCCTCACGCAGGATTTTCGCCCCTTCGCGCGCCCTGGTTTCACCGGCTCGAGCGTACTACTTCTGCGCCTTGAACAGCGTCGCGCTATTCTTGCTGACATCGTCCAGCATCACCGCGAAGCACTTTGGTATGTCGTGGCCGTAGACCTCGATCCTGGCGCTGGTCGAGCCCTCTAGCGCCGCGGCCATACCCGTGGGGAGACTTTCGTATCCCTTGGCACTGTTGTTCGCGCCGCGCAGCTGGATGATCGACTTGCCGGCCTTGCCGCCCTTGAGCTTCCAGATCTTGATGCCGTCAGAAGCGAACTCGGTGTCCTTGAATACGTAGCCGTTCTTCCCGGCGGCCTTCCAGCAGGGACGCTTGCCGCACTGGTCCGCGGCACGGCCTACGCGAACTTCTCCAGCCAGCGAATCGCCGTCGTCGAACAAACACGCGGTATACGCCGTGCCAGATGCCTCGAGCGGGTTGCCGAAATCCGACTGGCTCAGGGCCGGCCCCTTGAGGAGAGCCGCCTTCAGCGATTCGCGCCCGGCGCGGTTTTCCCGGACCAGCAGAGACCCTCGACCCCAGGTGGCGTCACAGCTTGAATTCGGAGCCAAACTGCAGGGAGAGATGTTCAAGTCGATGTCGTCGATGGCGACATCACTGCGAAACGTGCTCCCCACCGTCCCCACGAATCGCAATTGCGCTTCTTGGCCCTTGTAGCTGTCCAGAGAAATCGTCGCGGAGCGCCATTGCGCGACGCTGGATCCCTCCGAACTCCACAGCGCGGTCGTCAGTGGCGTTCCCCCGCATGGCGAAGTGACGATCTCGACCTCGAGGGAGCCCCCTACGATTCCCGTGCCTTGCGCGTAGAACCAGAACGTCAGCGCCGGCTCGCCGAAGGTCGGCACCACAAAGGGCACCGAAGTGAAGTGCGCCTCATCACCCGCGCCTCGGGGGCCGCTGGCCTCGATGAAGGCGTACCACCCATCGGCTCCCGCTCCGAGAGTATGGTCGCTGGGCGGGCCCGTACTCGAGCTCGGTGTTCCGCGAATGCCGACCGTCCAGTCGAACTCATCACCGGTAACGAGCGGATCCCAGCCCCCGAGATCGACCTCGAAGTTCTGCGCGCCCCCCGGGTAGCAGGAGCGCCACTCCGCTGGCTTCTCCAGTCCGGCGCACGCACTATCGTCCGAACAGATGCCGTTGCTCCGGCAGGACACCACGCGGGTTTGACCGGTGGCGCCGCACGTCGCCGAGCAAGAGCTCCACGAAGACGTCGTCCAGTAGGGAACGCCACCGTTGGCCGGGCCGTCGTAACAGATGTTCATGGCATCCTCGACGGCCTGCCGGTCGATGATGCTCAGGCCAGTCCGATTTCCGATATTCAAGTTGCCATACACAGCCTGGTAGGCAGCCAGCTGCACTGGGTCTGGATCGATCGTGCTCTGGCCATTACTGCTGAAGGCCCCCGACGAATAGTGCATGATGGACCCGTAGTCGTAATCGCCAACGTCCAGGCCATCGGAAGCGTTGTACTGGTTGAAATTGTGCACCTTACCGGCCTCAATGTTGCCGTAGTTGATCGTGACGTAGGTATCGCGATCCGCGCGGGACTGTTCATGAAACGCACCCACCGCGTGCCCAATCTCGTGAACCGTCGAGCCGAACCCGCACGCTCCGCCCGTATCCAGCCGGATGAATTGTTGGCCCGTGATTCGACCAATGGAAGAAGAGCAGGAGCCGGTCGAGCCTGTGAACTTCACGAAGTTGCTCTCGCCGTCACGGGGAACCAGTCTTATGAAGGCTCCGTCCGCCCAGTGCCGAATCGCTTCTTGAATATCTTCAAAAACATCCGGGGCGTTGGCGTCGGAGAGTGACGAGTCGATTTCGTAGGGCACCACACCGTCGGCCCAGCGACGGGCGAGAGAGGCCTTCAGGGCGGCTTTGTCGCTGTCTCCATCTTCGAAGGGTTCCAGGCCAATCAAGGCGCGCCCGAGGCCTCCGGCCGGATGGAACTCCCATTGTTCGCCGGGCTCCTTCTCACACGCGCCGACTTCGATGTCCCCCTCGAAGAAAGCAACGCCATCCACAACCTCCAACGTCGTGCAGACGACCGTAGGATCGGTAGAAATGAAGGGAGCGGCCTGCGCCCCGGCCAAGAGTGGAAGAAAAGCAATCAAAGCAAGCGCAAGTAGCGGGACATGCCGGTTCATGAAGAGTCCTCCAGGCACTTGACGTGTCACAGCCCATGCTGCACCGCAAGGAGAGAGTTTTCCGGTGGTCAGCGGGAACCGCAGGCGCGACACCGCGCGAGTCGCGGGAGGATGGCCCCCTACCCCTTCAAGTCGCCGCCTTGCCTCCTTGCTTTCTCTCCCGCCCTCGCATGGCCCGAAGAACTCAGAAATTCGCGAGACCAGACTGCGATCTCGTCGCGAATGTTTCGGAAGACGTCTCGCAACTGGTCTCGGGACATCTCGGGGTAATCCGGGTCCTCGAACTCTCGATACAAGACCCGGCCCGCGTTCGAAAACACGGGGCAATCGTCCCTGGCGGCGCGGAGCCACCCCTCCGCCATTTGAGATCGGACTCGATTGCCGGTGCAGATGACCAGAATACGTTGCGGAGCGGCCGACGGTGTCATTTCACCTCCCCGGCGAGCCCGCGGATCACTCGATCTCGACAACGAGACGTGGGCCCATGTCGGGGTCGCCCTCACAGGCATCCGCCCACTCGCGACTCCCGACCTTCACCTTTCCCCTCCCATGATTCGCGCGCTCGAGCATCCAGCCCACGCCCTGCGCTGCCTCCTGCATTGCCGCCACGACATCGGCGGTGACATCCCATTCAAGGATTTGTTCCGTCCAACGAGCAGCGGGGGGGGGACCATTGGCCTGCGTGTTGGGAGTGATCTCCAAAACATCCGTATACCCCGATGCCACCAGAGAATCCCCGGGCAAGGTGGAGATCCTGGCTCCGTACCAGCGGTATTGTTCTGGGCAATCGGGCAAGGCGTTCGAGATATCCGTGTCGATGAAGCAATCCCATGTCATGCCCACACCCGAGCCCGCCTGCTTGCGTAGACCGCGGTGCCTTCTGTGATGATTGTTGGATTTCCGATTACCCTCCACCCAATCCGTGCGCAGCATGCGCCGAACCCCGTACAAAGTCCCACGACGGCCCCGTCCGTAGTTCGGCTTCACCACGTTCCGGAACTGAAGGTGGGCACGAACAACCGTCGTTCCGGCCAGATCCGCAAACGGAAAGTTCACAATGCCCTTCAGTCAGCCGGTCAAATACCCTTTCTGCTTCTCCCACTTCTGAACATAGATCCTCGGGTTCAGGCCATCGTCCCGACCCGGATGGTTGCGAGTGATCCGGGTATCCTTGTCTGGATAGACTACGACTTGATCTGCAAGCGCGTGGGCTCCAGACAGGCCGATCATCAGCGTCATTGCCCAAAGCAACTATCGATCGAATTTCACATCCACCCTCTGCAATGCTCCTGCCCGCCGGGCGGATAGCCGACATGAAGCCCCTTTTGGGCCCCAAGGCGACATAACGGCGCCTTACCGGACGTATGCGTGCGCCTCGTTCTGCCTCATGGAGCAGCCGCCAGAACTCGTCGTCGAAGCTTTGCCCGGGGCGTCCTCACCGCCTGCGGCCCATGGTCGGGGCGCCGCGCGCTCAAGCACGGCGCCCCGAGATCCTAAAGGTTTTGTCCCACGGGGTTTCCGAGTGAGACCATGCTTTGGAAGTACTCGATGACGCCTGCGTCGGAGACATCGAGGGCGTCCCATTGCGGCCAGTCGAAAGTGTCGTTCATGAAGGGCTGCATCTGATCCCAACTCAAC